>WHTS01000043.1:36270-46086 GCA_009377585.1 Betaproteobacteria bacterium | reverse complement strand
CATGCCTGGGTGTTGGAGCCGAAGGCATTGCCCGCCTTCCTGGAAAAGACAGAGCAGCGGCTCTCCCCGGAGGAGATAAAGCTCGCGAGTTATCACCTTTCGCGCTTCATTCGCAGCGTCGAACGCGAGCGGAGATAGGCTGCCAGCGCTCAATCCACCTTGATCCCGGCCCCCTTCACCACGCTTGCCCACTTCTCGATATCGCCGCGCAAGAACTCGTCGAACCTCTCCGGGCCCATGTCCATCGTCTCGGCGCCCTGCTTCTTCCAGGCGTCCTTGATGTCGGCGCGCGCCAGGACCTTGCGCACTTCGGCGTTCAATCGATCCACGACAGGCTTCGGCGTGCCGGTCGGCGCCATGATGCCGAGCCAGATGACGGCGTCGTAGCCCGGAACCCCGGCTTCGTCCACCGTAGGAACGCTGGGCAGCGCTGCGGAGCGCGTGCGCCCGGTGGTCGCCAACGCGCGCACGCGCCCGGCCTGCACGTTGGGCGCCATGGTGGTGATGGCGTCGAACATCATCTCCACCTGCCCGCCGAGCACGTCGGTGCGCGCGCCGGAGCTGCCCTTGTACGGCACGTGCACGATGTCGACCTTGGCCATCGATTTGAACAGCTCGCCCGCCATGTGATACGGCGTGCCCGGACCGGACGAGGCGTAGTTGAGCACGCCAGGCCGCGACCTTGCCATGGCGAGCAGCCGCTTGACCGAATCGATCCCCACCGAGGGATGGACCACCAGCACCAGGTCCGAATAGTTGATCGGGGCAATCGGGACGAAGTCGCGCATCAGCTGGAACGGCCTCTTCGGCAGCAGCGATTCGTTCACCGTATGGGTATTGGACATCAAGAGCAGCGTGTAGCCGTCGGCGGGCGACTTGGCGACGATGTCGGTGCCGACCACGGAACCGCCGCCGGGGCGGTTCTCGACCACGGACGGTTGACCGAGGGTCTCCTGCATGTTCCGGCCTAGCACGCGGGCATACACGTCGGCTGGCCCGCCGGCGGCGAACGGCACCACGATGCGAATCGGCTTGGTGGGATAGGTCTGGGCCAGGGCAGCGGCGGAAAGCAGCGCCAGTGCGCTTGCTGCGATTGCACGCGATGCGGACATCGGTTGCTCCTCGGTCGTCTACGCGGCCGGAAGGTTACACCCATCCCGCAGGCGGCGCGCCGCCCGGATGGACCCGGACGGCGAAGTTCGACCGGCCGGGCCGATGCGCGCGGTTCAATCGACCACGATATTGCCGGCCTTGATCACCTTGGCATAGCGCTCGATATCGCTCTTGAAATGCGTGGTCAGCTCCTCGGGCGAGCTTGCCACCGGGTCGAGCGCTTCCTGCACCATGAACTTGCGCACCTCGTCGCTGCCCAGCGCCTTCTTGATCTCGGCGTTCATCCGATCGACGATCGGCCGCGGCGTATTCTTGGGGAAGAACATGGCATACCAGTTGTCGGACTCGAACCCGGGGTAGAACGAGTTCATCGTCGGCAGGTCCGGGAATGCGGACGAGCGTTTCGGCGTCGTTACCGCGATGGCCCGGGCCTTGCCTGCCTTGTAGTGCGGCATGATCGAGGGCGCTGTGGCGAAGATGTAGTCGATCTCCCCGGAGACGAGCGCGATCACTGCCGGGCCGCCGCCGCGGTAGAACAGCACCGTGGAATCGAGCCCCGCGAACTGGTTCAGCATCTCGGCCGAGAGGTGCGCGGTGCTTCCCGCGGAGTTGCCGCCGGCGTTCATGATGCCCGGCTTCCTTTTCGCGAGCGCGACCAGCTCCTTCACCGACTTGGCCGGCACACTGGGGTGCAGCGACAGGACGAGCGGCGTCGAGCTGAGCCAGCTGATCGGCTGCAGGTCGGTGAGCGGGTTGAACTTCATGCGCTTGGCATGGAGCGTGGTCACGACCGATATGCTGCCCGAAGTGAAGAGCAGCGTGTAGCCGTCGGGCGGGGAATCGACCGCGAGCTGCGCTGCGATGATGCCGCTGGCGCCGGTTCGGTTGTCCACCACGAACGGCTGCCCCGTGTTCTTCTGGAAAACCCCGGAAAGCAGCCGGGCCTGGATGTCCGTGCCCCCGCCCGGCGGGAACGGGACGAGAATTCGCACCGGCTTCTCCGGCCACTGCTGCGCTGCGACCGGGGAGACCATTGCCGCGGCCAGGAATGCGGCCGCGCTGATCCAGCGGACTGCTTTGCTCATGGTGCACCTCCTGATGTTGCACGAAAGCCGCGCGCGCCATCCTGAACGCACGCGTGTCCGCCTGTCAAGCGGTCGGGGGATCTACTTGACCGCGATGTGCCCCCGCTGGATGACTTGCGCGTATTTCGGGATCTCGGACTTGACCAGCGCCGCGAGCTCGGCCGGGCTGCTGCCCACCGCATCGAGCCCTTCGCGCGCCAGGAATTCGCTCACGCCGCGTGTCTCGAGCGCCTTGCGGATCTCGCTGTTCACCTTGTCGACCATGGCCTTCGGCGTGCCGGCCGGGAAGAACATTGCGTACCAATTGTCCGATTCGAACTCTGGGTAATACGTGTTCATGGTCGGCAGGTCGGGCAGCGCGGAGGCTTTCTTCGCGGTCGTGACAGCGATCGCGCGCACGCGGCCGGACTTCAGGTGCGGCATGACCGAAGGCGCGGTGGCGAACAGCATGTCGATCTCACCCGCCACCAGCGCGACGGTCGCCGGGCCGCCGCCCCGATACGGCACGATGCCGGTCTTGACGCCGGCCATCTGCTTCAGCATCTCGGCCGACAGGTGACTGGTGCTGCCGAGCGTGTTGACGCCGTTATTGAGCAGACCCGGCTTTTTCTTCGCCAGCGCGACCAGCTCAGGCACCGTCTTGGCGGGTACGTTGGGATGCACGCTCAATACCAGTGGAGCGGATGTGATCCAACTGATCGGCACGAGGTCCTTCTGCATGTCGAATTTCATGCGCTTGGCGAAGAGCGTCGAGTTGACCGAAAGGCTCGCGGTGGTGAACAGTATGGTGTAGCCGTCGGGCGGCGCATCGACGGCGAGCTGCGCACCGATGAGGCCGCTCGCGCCGGTTCGGTTGTCGACGATGAACGTCTGGCGCATCGATTCGTTGAAGGCGGTGGCGAGCAGTCTCGCCTGGATGTCGGTTCCGCCGCCGGGCGAGAACGGAACGATGATGCGCACGGGCTTGCTCGGATAATCCGCGGCGTATGCGTGCAATGCGACGCCGGCCCCGCCCAATGCGAAGGCGGCAGCGGCAACGGGAAGCGCGATGGGTTTCATGTTGAGGTCCTCATGCTGGTTGGAACGGTAGCCGCCGCTTTCGAGCTTTGCGAGGCGAGGCGGGGCCGATTGGCGGAGCCGAGTATCATCGGAACAGTGCGCCGAGGGCAGCCGGGAAGGGGCGTACAGCACTTACCGCTGCGGCAACCTACGTAGGTATTCCCTCGGAATATGACGCCCGGAGAATGCAACGATGGATCGTGATCCGATCGGCCTGTTCGGCATCGGTTTGATGGGCACCGCGATCGCCCGACGCCTGCTGGCGGCCCATTTTGCCGTCATGGGTTATGACGTGGATGCGCAGAAGCGCCATAGCCTTGTCGCGCTCGGCGGCATCGCGGCCGATTCCGCGGCCGAGGTGGCAACGAATTGCCCCATCGTGGTGCTTGCGGTGTTCGATACCGGCCAGGTCGAGCAGGTGGTCGAAGGCCCGCCCGGGCTCATCGGGACCGCGGTGCGTACCGCGATCTGCATGAGCACCTGCGATCCGGACCGGATCGCTGCGCTGGCCGGGCGAGCCGCGGCGCACGGTATTGCCCTGCTCGAAGTGCCGGTATCCGGGACCAGCACCCAGGTCGCGCAGGGCGACGGCGTGGCTCTGGTCGCCGGGGATGCGGCGGCGGCCGAGGCGGCGGGCCCGGTGATCGAAGCGATCTGTCCGCGCCGCTACTACATCGGAGCCGCGGGCGACGGCGGGCGCGCCAAGCTGGTCGTCAACCTCATGCTGGGGCTCAATCGCGCCGCGGTCGCAGAAGGCCTCGCCTTTGCCGAAAGCCTGGGTCTGGACCGTGCGCGGCTGCTCGAGGTGGCGAAGGGCTCGGCTGCCTACTCGCAGGTGATGGACGTCAAAGGCCCGCTGTGGGCGCAGGATCGGTTCGAGCCGCCGATGAGCCGGGTCGACCAGAGCCTCAAGGACTTCACCCTGATGGGGCAGATCGCGCAGCGCGCGGGTCAGTCGCTGCCGTTCGCGAGCCTCTACGCCGAGCTCATGCGCGATTGCGCTGCCCACGGCGAGGCGGACAAGGACAACGCCATCCTGATCAACGCGATTCGGCGCCGGCGCGCGAAGGGTTGAGCCCTCGACTATTGCGGCTTGCGAGTCGGCGGGGTCTTGTCGTCCTGCTTGCCGTGATGGCGGATGTGCACGTCCGGCTGCGTGGTGGCGGGCGGATCGCTCGCCTCCATGGTGTCTTCCAGCGCGCGATCGAGTTGCTTGTCGAGCTCCTTCGGGTCCTGCTTGCCGGGACCGGGTTCCGGCAGGTCCACCGGATCGTTCTTGGTCGGTTTCTTCGTCGTCATAGAATGTCCCTCATGCGTGGTCGAACGCTACAACCGCATCCGGCATGCCTGCTAGATCACGCACCATTCCCGCGGCGGCGAATTGACCGGAGCATCCACCGCGCCGGCCGAGTGGGTATGGATGCTTTCCATCGTCCAGAGCCGCATGCCGCCGCGAAACGCCGTCAGGTTGTGGCCGAGCCGAGCGCCCGGCGGCGGATCCTGGATGTACTTGGCGTTGCCGCCGCCGATCACGACGTAGTCCACCATGAAGGCGTCGACGAAAGACTCCAGCACGTTCTCCACGATCTTGCGCCAGTTCGACTTGCCCAATGTCTTGAGCCCCTTGCGGCCCAGCAGCTCGCCCAGCGTATCGTCCTTGTCATAGACGAGATTGCCGAGCTCCAGCGGAATGATCACGTTCTCGGCGATCAGCGCAGAACCGAGCCCCGTGCCGAAACCGAGGAACAGCATGCGCCCACCCTCGTAGCTGCCCAGGGCCTGCATCGCCGCATCATTTATTATGCGAACCGGGCGCTCGAATGCCGCGGCGAAATCGAATCCCACCCACCCACTGCCCAGGTTGCCGGGCTCGGAGCGCGGACCGTGCACACCGACCGCACCCGGATAGCCGATGGAGACGACGTCGTACTTCCAGTCTTGCGTGCGTTTGCGCACCGCGTTCACCATGGCCGTGGGCGACAGGTGGTCTCCCGAAGGCAGGCGCCGCGGCTCGGTCTCGCCCGTGCACAGGAGCTTGACGCTGCTGCCGCCGATGTCGAGCACCAGCACCTTGGGCGGCTTGGCATGTGCGCGCTGCGCGGATGAGCGCTGCTTCGCCGCCACCGTCTTGGCGCCTTTGGCCCGGCCGCTACGGTTCTTCGCGCCCTTGGCCAGCCTGCGTGCGGACTTGCCTGCTTTTGTCGCCATTGTCACCTCCCGGCGCGTCGGTGCACGCCGCATGCCCGCATGAGTCGGGCGTCGGATCCCGCTGAAGCGCAGTCCAGCCGCAGCCTGATGGCGCTGCTCGCGCTGACGGCATTCGTCATCGCCGGCGGAATTCACTATCAAACGCCGATGCTGGCGGCAATCGCGGCCGACCTCGATGCCGATGCGGCCGCGATGGGCTGGGTGCCGACGCTGTCGTTCGGCGGCATGTTCGTGGGCGTCGTGTTGCTGGTCCCCCTCGGCGATCGGATCGACAAGCGGCGCATCATTCTCATCAAGATCATCGTGCTGACGGTTGCCCAGGCCGTGATGGCGCTGGCGCCTTCGATCGGCGTGCTGGCTATCGCGAGCTTCGTGACCGGGGTCGTCTCCTCGCTCGCGCAAAGCATGGTGTCGATCATTGCCGAGGCAGCCCGGCCGCAGGAGCGGGGGCGTGCCGTCGGCACGCTCATGACCGCGCTCTTTCTCGGCATCCTGTTCGCGCGCATCGCCGGCGGCTTCATGGCGAGCCATTTCGGCTGGCGTTCGAGCTACGTGCTCTCCACGGCTTTATTGCTGCCGGTCATTCCGCTGCTGTTCGCGCGCCTGCCGCATACGCGCACGACCACGCGCGCAAGCTATGGCGCGCTCATGCGCTCGGTGCTGGCATTGCTCGTCAACCAACCCGACATTCGGCGCGTGGCGTTGATCCAGTTCATGCTCGGGATCTGCTACGGCGGCTTCTGGGCCGTGGTCTCGCCCATGGTCAGCGCCTTCCATCGGCTCGGACCGGCGCAAGTGGGCCTCATCGGCATCCCGGGCGCGGCCGGCATCCTGGTGGCGCGCCCGGCGGGCCGCTGGACCGACCGCGCAGGCCCCATGTCGGTGGTGACCGCGGCGCTGTGCGCGATGGCTCTAGCATGGCTCGCGTTTGGATTCTCGGCCTGGTCGATGGTGGCCGTAGTCGCCGGGGCGATATTGCTCGACTGCGCGCTGCGCGCGGCCATGGTCGCGAACCAGACCCTGGTGAACACCGTGGTGCCGGATGCGCGTGCGCGCGCGAACACGATCTTCGGCACGCACGTCTGGGCGGGCAACGCCACCGGCGCGTTCCTTGCGAGCAGCACGTTCGCGCACTTCGGCTGGCTGGCCGTGTGCGCGGTTGCCCTTGTCGCGACCAGCATCGCGCTCCTGGTGCACGTGCGCGCGTTGCGCCGGGTGGCGCGCGCTCGGGCGCCCGCGATCGAGGAATCGCATTGAAAAAGGGCGTTGAAACAGTCGGAGGGATAAAGAACGTCATTCCCGCGCAGGCGGGAATCCAGTGACTACCTGTTTCCGTCTGCGTCACACCTTCCTGGACTCCCGCTTGCGCGGGAGGTCGCTTCCGCTACAGCGGGAGCGACGATTGTTTCCGGCAGCCTGCTCAGATCTTCGCGCGAAAGCGCGCCACCGCGGCTTCGTCGACATCGATGCCCAGGCCGGGGCCGGCAGGGCGGGGCGAGCTGCCGTCCACCGGCTTCAGCGCCTCGCGCACCAGGTCCTCGGCCAGGTAGTGGCTGGTCGGGTTCATGCCCCAGTCGAGGTTCGGAATGCAGTAACCCAGGTGCACCAGGCCGGCGGTGCCGATGCTCGATTCGGCAATCTTGCTCGCCAGCACCAGCGCGAGCCCGAGGCTGTCCGCAACGACCGCCGCCCGCAGTGTGGCTGCGGTGCCCCCCAGCTTGATGGTTTTCAGGTTCACGCCGCCGATCGCGCCGGCGCGCTGCCATTCGACGATGTTCTCCAGGCTGTGGGCCGATTCGTCGGCGCACAGCGGCACGGGCGAGACGCGCGCGAGCGCGAGCGTGGTATTGAGATCATTGTCGCGAAACGGCTGCTCCAGAAATGCAAGGCCCGCATCGGCCGCGCCGGTGACGTAGCGGCGGGCGCTGGCGAAGGTCATGCCCATGTTCGCGTCCGCGCACAGGGTGGCATCCGGCCCGATCGCCTTGCGTACTGCGAACGCGGCCTCGATTTCTTCCTCGACGCGCTTCACGCCGACCTTCAGCTTGAAGAAATTGTAGCCTTGTGCCCGGTACGCCTTGGCATCGGCGACGTCCTGCGCGATGTCGGGATTGCCGAGCAGGCACATGGTGAGCACCGACTCGCGTACCGCGCCGCCGAGCAGCTCGACGATGCTCACCCCCAGGTGACGCCCGGCGAGATCGATGAGCGCCAGATCGCACGCCGCCTTGGCGCCGGTGTTGCCGATGATGGCGACCGCAGCCTCGCGTCCCAGCCGCGCGCGGTCGAGCGCATTGCGTCCCACGAGCAGCGGCGCAAGGTGATCGGTCACCGCGGCGACCATGCCGGGCAGCAGGTCGCCCGTCATGGTGGGTGCAGCCGAGGCCTCACCCCAGCCGACCAGGCCGTTGGCCGCTTCGATGCGCACGAGCAGCGTCTGGGCGCGATCGAAACGCTGGCCGCCGCCCATGAGCATGGGCTTCTTCAGCGGCAGATGGACGGCAATGGGATCGACGCGACGAATCGTCAAGGGCGCTGCATCGGCGCTGCTGCTCGTCCGGGACATTGCCGGCCTCCTCAGCTCGGGAGCTGCAATGTTACGCCCTGGCTATGCTTTTCCGCTCTCGGTACGCGCATCGTCTCGAAGTTCGCGCCGCGCGTCCTGGAAAGGCGATCCGCATGTTCGCCTCTGCAGTGTGGCGAATCGCAAATTCGTTATTCCCGCGCAAGCGGGAATCCAGAACGAGACTCCGCCTGGACCCCCGCGTTCGCGGGGGTGACGAGGAGCTTCTGACCGAGGACTCTAGCCGTGAGCCTCGCCGCAGCCGCCGCCGCCGGCGGTTTCCATCACCACGCGATCGCCTTTTCGCAATACCCAATGGTCGGCAGGATCGATCGGCTTGCCGTTCAACGTGAGCGCGCCCACCTTGCCCGCCCCGCCGCCGAGAATGCCCTTCGGTGCGGAGCGAAAGCGCGTCATGATCATGGAGGCAACCATCGGCGTGTCGGCGGTCACTTCGATCTCGAAGCGCAGCCCGCCGCCGCCGCGATGCGCGCCTTCACCGCCGCTGTTGCGCCGGATGCTGCGCTCGACGACGCGCAGCGGCGCCTGCTGCTCGAAAACCTCGATCGGCGAGTTGCCGAGGTTGGACGGAAACGAGAGCACCGAATAACCGTCGCGATGCTGCGTGGCGCCCTGGCCCGCATTCATGAAACAGATCGACGAGAACGCCCGGCCCTGGTGCTCGCCCGCGACGGTGATCGAGGAGTTGGACGAGCCTTCCGCGACCGCACGCTCCGGCAGCGCGGTCGCGAGCGCCATGATGATGGCCGGCACCATCATGTGACCGATCATGCCGCGTCCGCCGCTCGCGGCAGGAAAACGCGGATTGAATATGGAGCCGAGCGGCGCCGAGGTGCTGATCGGAACGAAGCTGCCTTCGTTGTTCGGCACGTCCGGGCACAGCAGCGCCTTCACCGCATACGCGGAATAGGCAAAACAGTAAATCGGCACGACGTTCACGGCCCGCGGCACCTGCTCCGACGAGCCGCTGTAATCGATCGCGATGCGTTCGCCTTTCACCCGCACGGTGCAGTTGATGACGATGGGCTCCTCGAAGCCGTCATGCTCGAGGCGGGCGTGATACTCGCCGTCGGGCACCGCGCGTATCGCCTTGCGCATGGCCGCTTCGCAGCGGCGCCGGATCTCGCTGCCGAGCGCGGCGAAATCGGTTTCGCGCACCAGCGGCTGCACACGCTCTTCGAGCATCTTGCAGGCCGCGACCTGCGCCCAGATGTCGCCCAGCGTCATTTCCGGCACGCGCACGTTCTGCGCGATCAGGTCGAGCAGCGTCTTGTTCGGCACGCCGTTGTCGATCAGTTTCAGGCGCGGGATCTGCAGCCCTTCCTCGTAGAGCTCGCGCACCCCGGCGTTGCGCAGCCGCCCGCCGATGTCGGGCATGTGCGAGACCACCGCCGCGAAGGCGACGATCTTGCGCTTGTGGAAGATCGGCATGGCGATGCTCACGTCGTGGATGTGGCCGGTGCCCATCCACGGATCGTTGGTGATCATCACGTCGCCGGGCTTGAGGGTGTGCGCGGGAAAGACATCCAGAAAGTGCCGCACCGTCGCGGGCAGAGAGCCGATGAAGGACGCGATCGACATGGTGGACTGGGCGAGCGAGCGTCCTTCGCCATCGGTGAGCACCACGGCGAAATCGTTGGCTTCGCGCACCAGCAGCGAGAACGAGGTGCGGATGAAGGCGGTGGACGCCTCGTCGACCATGGCTACGAGCCGTTTCCACTGGATCTCCAGCGCGATCGGATCAAGCTTTCCCTCCCTTGCAGGGCG
>WHTS01000043.1:26007-36137 GCA_009377585.1 Betaproteobacteria bacterium | reverse complement strand
TTTCCCTCCCTTGCAGGGCGTGCATCGGCCTCAATGCCGATGCCGCTCGGCCGGTGCGGACCATGGTCCGCGAGACCCCGGCCTCGTCCCCCACCCTCAGTCCTGGAACCTGCCCGCTTGGCGAGCACACGATGCTCCCCTCTCCCCCCGGGAGAGGGGCTGGGGGTGAGGGAACAGGCGCCACGCAGGTTCGATGGTGCAATCCGCGATGCGGCTTGCCGCTTGTCGGTGCGATTCGATTTTGGCGAACGGCTCATCTCACAGCTCCCTCATCAGAACGCTGACAGTGTAGTCGGGCAGGATCTCGACTTGCGCGGCGACCGGCACGACCAGCGTCGATTCGCGCTCTTCGAGGATGAGCGGGCCGGTGAGCCGGGTGCCGGGCGCGAGCGAATAGCGCTCGTACACGGGCACCGCAGCGTATCGCTTCCTCTGCGGCAGGAAGATCTCGCGCTTACCGCGCATGTTCGGCTTCGATCCGGCGCGCTCGTCGCCCCAGGTGAAGCGGTGGCTTTTCACAGCCGAGCGCCCGGTGAGGCGCCAGGTGATGACCTGGGGCACGGCGTTCGGCACGAGGTGACCGTAAAGCTGGCGGTAGTGCTGCTCGAACTCGCGCACGAGCGGTGCCGCCGTGGATCGGTCGATGCGCATCCAGGGCAGTGTCACCGAGACGTTGTGGCCCTGACCGGCGTAACGCATTTCGGTGCCGATATACCACTTGATGCCGGTGTCGGCGGCGCCGGCCGAAGCGAGCTCGCGCTCGGCATCCGCGCGCAGCTCCGAGTACACCTTCGACACGCGCGACCAATCGATGTCGCGCACCAGGGTCGGGTTCGACCAGCTGCGGTCGACGCGCGCAGGCGCCGCGAGCAGCCCGAGGCAGGAGCCCGCGCCGGCGGCGATGGTGGCGAGCACGCGCGGAATGCGCAGCTTGCGCGCCACCTCCACGACGTGCACGGGGCCTGCGCCACCGGTCGCGACCATCGTGAACGCCCGCGGGTCGTGTCCCTTCTCGGCGATATGGATGCGCGCCGCGGCGGCCATGTTCTCGTTGACGATGTCGCAGATGCCGTAGGCCACCTCGGTCGGCGCAAGATCGAGCTCGCCGGCGAGCTTTGCGAGCGCGGCTTGTGCCCGATCCACCCGCAGTTTCATCTCGCCGCCGAGAAAATTGTCCGGGTTGAGGTAGCCCAGGACGAGATCGGCGTCGGTGACGGTCGGATCCTTGCCGCCTTGTCCATAGCAGGCTGGCCCAGGGTCCGCGCCCGCGCTTTCAGGACCGACGTTGAGCAGCCCGAGCTCGTTCACGTGCGCGATCGATCCGCCGCCCGCACCGATCTCGATCAGATCGATGCTGGGAATCAGGATGGGCAGGCCCGAGCCGCGCTTGAAGCGATGCACGCGCGCGGCCTCGAAGCTGTGGGCGATCAACGGCTCGCCGCCGACCGCGACACAGGCTTTCGCGGTCGTGCCGCCCATGTCGAAGGCGAGGATCTGATCGATGCCGTTGGCGCGCGCGGTGTTCAATGCGGACAGCACGCCGCCCGCAGGACCCGATTCGAGCAGCAGGATGGGCGTCTCCGCTGCCGCCTCGCCCGAGGTGAAGCCGCCGCTCGAGACCATGATGCGCAGGGGTGCGCCGGCGACGAGCGCGTGCACGCGGCGGTCGAGATTGCGCAGGTACTGCGCGACCAGCGGTTGCACATAGGCGTTCGCCGCCGTGGTCGACATGCGCTCGTATTCGCGAATCTCGCGCGCGATGCCGGAGGAGATCGAGACCGCCATGTCCGGGAAGCGGCTGCGCAGCGCCGCCGCCACTTTCTTCTCGTGCGCATCGCTCACGTAAGCGTGCAGCAGGCACACTGCGACCGAGGTCACGCCGAGCCCATCGATCTCGTTCAGCAGCCGCTCGAGCTCGGAATCCGCGAGCGGCATCAGCACCGCCCCGCTCGCATCCAGCCTCTCGTCGAGCTCGCGGCGCTTCTCCAGGGCAACCAGCGGCTCGGGGATCTCGAGATTCAGGTCGTAGAGGTCGTAGCGCCACTCGCGCCCGATGTCGAGCACATCGCGTGTGCCCTTCGTGACGACCAGGCCGGTGGGCGCGCCTTTGCGCTCGATCAGCGTGTTGGTCACCAGCGTCGTGCCGTGCACGACCTCCGTGACCTGCGTTGAATCGCCGGCTTTCTTCGCCGCCGCCATCTGCCGCAGCAGCTCGGCGATGACCGTGGAGACCGCCTCACCCGGATCGCGCGGCGTGGTGAGTGTCTTGGCGACCCAGATTTCACCGCCCGGGGTGAGCGCCGCCAGGCCGTCGGTGAACGTGCCGCCGATATCGACGGCGATTCGCACGCGCTTTTGTCCGCCACGTCTCTGACTCACGGCATTTCCCTTGTTGAATTGAAGCTCGCTGCTTCGCACCGGCCGTCAGTCGCTTGCATCGGCATCCGCGAGCGGCTTGAAGTTGGTCCACGGCGGCCCGCACGAGGCCTTGCGTCCCGAATGCCCGAGCTGCATGGCGGCGACGTCAATCGATGCGTATGCCGCTGGCCTTGACCAGGTTCGTGTAGCGCGCGATTTCCGCACCGATCAGGGCGCGGAACTGCGCCGGCGTATGCCTGGGCGTGACGATCCCTTGCCAGTTGGACACGTCGAACCCCGCAACGCCGGACTCGGCGATGGTCGGAACGTCGGGCAGGCTCGGCGCGCGCCTTGCCGTCGTTACCCCGAGCGCGCGCAACCTTCCGCCTTGCAAGTGCGGCAGCACCGGCGGCATCGTGCTGAAGATCAGATCGACCCGTCCCCCGACCAGGTCCGTCAGGGCCGGCCCGGTGCCCTTGTACGGCACGTGCAGGATATTTGCGCCGGTCGCGTGCTTGAAAAGCTCGGCCGTCATGTGCAGCGACGAGCCCGCACCGGCCGAAGCGTAATTGAGCTTGCCGGGGTTGGCTTTCGCGAGCGCGAGCAGGGCGCTCACCGAGTCCGCTTGCACCCGAGGATTTACCGCGAGAACGAGAGACGAGGTTGCGAGCAGCGTTACGGTTTCGAAGTCGCCCAGAGGCTTATAGGGCAAGTTCTCCTTCAGCGCGGGATTGTGCGCGAGGTTGCCGAGGCTGCCGAGAAAGAGCGTGTAGCCGTCCGGCGGGGCCTTCGCGGCGAGCGTGGCGCCGAGCACGCCGCCCGCGCCGCCGCGATTATCGACAACGGTCTGTTGGCCGAGTATCGGAGACAGGCGCTGGCCGACGGTTCGGGCAAGAATGTCGTTGCCGCCGCCGGGCGGGAACGGCACGATCAGCCGCAAGGGACGACTGGGGTAGGCGCTCGTGTCCGGGGATTGCGCAGCGGCGATCGTCCCTACACTCATAGCGGCTGCGCTCATGGCTGCGGCCATGACGCTTCGGGTGATCGCCATTCGCCAGCAATGCCGCCGCAATCCGTCCAATCCGTCTACAGCGCTTCCATAGGCCATTTTCGATTTTCTCCGGGGCGAAACTCAGGGGCGATTCGAGTGAATGGATGATAACCAGAGTTGTCGTCTGTTGACAATTTAATGTTGGACCGATTATCGTCGCGGTCGTGAATGCCACCCCGCTCAGGCAACGCACCGCTTCGGTTCCATCCACCATGGCCGAGCAAGCCATCGAATTGCGGCGCTCGCAGACCCTGGTTGCGATCTGCGAGCAGGAGATCGAGCGCATGATCCTCGATGCCGATCTCGAAATGGGCGCGCGCATCAACGAGCTTGCGCTGGCGGCGCGGCTCGGCATCAGTCGCGGCCCGGTACGCGAAGCGTGCCGCTCGCTCGTTCAGGCAGGCCTGCTCGAGACGCGCGCCAACCACGGCTTTTTCGTGCGCAAGCTCGCCCATTCGGACGTGGTCGATCTCTACGACCTGCGCGCCGGGCTCATGCGACTGGCAGGACAGCTCGTGGCACAGCGCGCCACGGCCGCGCAAGTGGCGCAGCTGCGCAGCCTGACCGATGCGATGGACGCGGCATGCGCGGACGGCGACACATGGCGATTTCAGGACCTCAATATCGAGTTTCACGCGGCCTTGGTGCAGGCTACGCGCAACCGCCGCTTGCAGGAGGTCTACCAGGGCTTGAGCAAGGAGTCGCGGCTGTTTCGGCGCCGTGCCCTGGTCTCGAAAGCAGCCATGAAAGCTTCCAATCACGAGCATCGCGCGATCATCGCAGCGGTGGCCAAGCATGATTCCACACGCGCCGCAGCGACGATGGAGAATCATATTCTGCGCGGCAAGGAGCGTTTCCTGAGCGCTGCTTCCGACGAGCTGGAGCGCTGAAGAGCCGAGCATTGGCAGCCGTGAAGGCTGAATGTCGGGCTTTCCTGCAATCCAGGTTGGCAACCGGCAACTTGAAGGGATCGAGATGAAATTCAGCAACTTTCTGTTTCCTGCTGCGATGAGCCCCGAGGCCGACCACCGCATCGTCAACGAAAGCCTGCGCGAGGGTCAGCTCTGCGACGAGCTCGGCATGGATATGTTGTGGCTGGCGGAACACCATTTCGACGGCATCTGCGCCTACGTCGATCCGGTGACGTTCGCGGCCGCACTGGCCGCCAGCACCAAGCGCATCCACATTGGTTTCGCCGTAGCGCAAATGTCGCTGCATCACCCGATCCGCATGGCCGAGCAGATGTCGCTCATCGATAACATCAGCAGCGGCCGTCTGGTCGTCGGCCTTGGCCGCGGCACCGCCTACAACATCTACGACTATCAGGGCTACGGGATCGATCCGGGAGAAGCCTACGAAAGGCTGGTCGAGGCCGAGGAGATCATGATCAAGGCGTGGACCACCGAGAACTACCGCCACGAGGGCAAGTACTGGAACATTCGCCTGCCCCGGTTGCGTCCCGAGCCCTACACGAAACCGCATCCGCCGATCGTGCGTGCCTGCGCGAGCGAGGAGGCGATGCTCGGCATGGCGCGCGAAGGCCGTCCGTTCCTGATGAACATCCAGACCAACGAGGTCACCAGACAGCGCATGGATCTCTATCGCAAGACCATGCGCGAATCGGGCCACGACGAGCAAACGGTCGCGCGCGGCGTCGACAACACATGGATCTGGCGCAACATCTTCGTCGCCGAGACCGACGCCGAGGCGAAACGGTTGGCGCTGCCGGCGTTCGAGGCCCAGCAGGAGTTTCGCAAGGCCATGCGGAAGCAAGTTTACGAGGAGCAGGGGCTGCTGCTCAAGCAGGAGGCCGGAGTCCCGTCACGCGATCAGGTGCAGCATTCGATGATCTGCGGCTCTCCCGCCACCGTGGCCGAAGAGATCGCCAGGATCGACGCCATCGGCGTGGGTGGCCTGCTGATGGTGTTTCGCATCGGCCCGATGCCCTACGAGGTGGCCGAAAACAGCATCGAGCTCTTCATGAGCAAAGTGGCACCGCAATTCAGGCCGCGGAAACCATCGCCGGCAGCCTGAGCTCGCACTCACGCGCGATTTCTACAAGCGCGGGCGGCGCGCTCCCGAGCGTCCGTACAGGATCATCAGATAGCCCCCGACCATGCCGCCCAGGTGCGCGAAGTGGGCCACTCCGGACGCCGTTCCGGTAATGCCGAAATAGAGCTCGATCAGACCGTACAGTGTCACGAACAGCCACGCCGGCATCGGGATGGGCGGGATCAACAGGACGATGACGCGCTTCGGGAACATCATGCCGAAGGCGAGCAGCAGTCCGAACACGCCGCCGGACGCGCCCACGGTCGGATAGAACGACCCGGTGAGCCAGGTGACCAGCAGCTGCGCGAGCGCTGCGCTTATCACGCATACCAGGTAGTACGTGATGTAACGCCGCTGTCCCCATACGGATTCGATGTCCGAGCCGAACATGTACAGGCCGAACATGTTGAACAGCAGGTGCATGAGGCTGCCGTGCAGGAAGCCGTATGTCAGGATTTGCCACGGCCCGAACTGTGGCCCGAACGGCCACAACGCGAGCGATCCGATGAACTCGGCGCCGAGAAACGCTTGCAGGGCGAACGCGATCACGTTGAGACCGATCAGCGTTTGCGTGCCTGGGGGGATGGGACGAAACATGGGTTCAGTGGGCTTTCGGCTGCGGGGCGGGCTTGCAGGGGCCGTTACTCAGAGGGCCTGCAGGGCTTCGATCACCTTGCGCTCGAGCACGATGCCTTCGACGCGGCGGCGGCTGCGTTCGCGGAACGCGCGCTCGGAAGGAATGCGGATCTCGTCCACACCGGGTTGGCGCGGCGTCGCCTTGACGGCTTGCACGAACTCGCTCATCTGCCGGGCGAAGTCGCCGGCGGGTAGCAGGATGTCCGGATCGAGCGCGATGAAGAAAAACCCATAGTCGAGTGGTTGATCGCGCACCAGGCGGGCGCCGGCGAGCAGTCCCATCGCCTGGATTGCGAGCGACAGCGCGTAGCCCTTGTAGCCGCCGAAGGCCGCCACCCCGCCGCGCAGGACGGCTTGTGCGTCGGCGCTCGGCGCGCCGCGTTCGTCGAAGCCGATGCCTTCGGGCAATGCCTGGCCCAGATGCGCGTGCAGCATCACTTCGCCCCACATGATGGCGGCGGTTCCGAAATCGACGATCACCGCGCCTTCGCTGGAGGGGAAGCCGAAGCTGATCGGATTGGTCCCGAGCGCCGGCACGGCCGCGCCGGGCGGCAAAACGTGCGGCTGCCCGCTCGCCGCGTGAAAGGCGAACAGCCCCTCTTTCACGATGCGCTCTACATAGTAGGCGTTGCGGCCGCTGAAGTAGCTGTTGTAGGCGCCGACCGCGGCGATGCCCGTCTTGCGCGCCTTCGCAACCGCGACTTCGGCCGCGCGGTAGGCCGCGATGTAGCCGACATTGTTGCCGCCGTCGAGGGTGGCCGAGACCGGCGTCTCGTGGACGATGCGCACCGGCGAGCGCTCTTTCCCCGTCTTCCAGTCGCCCGCGATGGCGAGGATGCGTGGGAGCCCGGCGAACTTGTAACCGCACAAGGCGTTGTCGACCAATTGATCGACGATGATTCGAGCCTCGTCGGCCGGGTAGCCGAGGCGCTGCAAGGCGTCGAGCCCGACCCGGGTGGCTTCGTCCACGCTCATGCGAATGCTGTCGGGCGAATCGGAATCCAGTGGCGTGTGTTGCTCGCCCGGCGAAACTGCAGAGGGCATATCGGCTCCAAAACGAGGAAAACCGCGCGCGCCGGTACGCGCGCCGTTGCGATGGAAGCCCTGGATGTTAGGGAGCGTGGCGGGGCGGTGTCAAAGCCTTGCGGGCGCGCGATCATTGTGTGCGAGTTGGCGGGCGGCACGGTCGCTCTTTGCCGGGAAGCTCGCCCAGGCCGTGCAAGCATGCCGCAGAGCGACAAGTTGCAAGCATGCCGCAAGAGCGGCACTTTGTCTCCTTACGGCGACAAAACTTCTTTGCCGGCTCACGCGGATCGAGCGACAATGGCGTACCGGCTGTAGCCAAGACCGGTCGGACAAGCGGGGAGGTGTGGGTCGGCTTACCCCGCGCAACGTACAGAATGGGGTGGGCCAGGTTCCGCGCGTAAGCGCGACTCGCGACCTGGATCCCGGAGGTTTCATGAGTAGTTCCCTGGCCGAGATTCTGCTCGTCGAAGATGAAGCCGACGATGCAGAACTATTAACGCGCGCATTGATGGAATTGCGCCCCGGCACGCGCGTCACGGTCATCGCCGACGGCGTCGAAGCATTGCGCCAGCTCCTGGCCGACGATCAGGAGGCGGCGCTGACGCCCAAGCTCATCATCCTCGATCTCAAGCTGCCGGGGCTGGACGGCATCGAAGTCCTGCGCTGCCTGACCGCCAACGCGCGCACGGCCAAGATTCCAGTGGTCGTGCTGTCGGGCACGTGCAGCCCGGAAGACGTGGGTGCGAGTCGCTCCTACGGCGCCAAGGCCTGCATGCGTAAGCCCTCGTCGGGCGGCGACCTGCGCCGGGTGGCGAAGGTGCTGGCGGGGGAGCTGCACTAGGCATCCCCGACGGCATCCCCGACGCCGAGGAGCGCTGCGAGCGCGAAGTGGCTCGTCATCGGCGAATGCTCGCAGCGGGAATGGCGGGCGCTATTCGTCCTGATCCTGGTACAGTCGCGCCATGCCGCTCGTTTCCCTGGACGGCGCCAGCCTCGCGTTCGGCCATGTCCCGTTGCTCGACCACGTCTCGGCTGCGATCGATCGCGGCGAGCGCCTCGCACTGATCGGCCGCAACGGTAGCGGCAAGTCGAGTCTTTTGCGCGTCCTCACGGGGGAAAGCAGCCTCGATGACGGGCTGGTGCGTGCGGAGCCCGGCGCTCGGATCGCCCTGGTCGCGCAGGAGCCGCAATTCGCCGCCGATCAGGATGCCTACGACGCCATTGCGGGCGGGCTCGGCGCGATTTCCGCGCAGCTGATCGAATATCACGATCTCGGCACGCGCCTGGGCGCCGCGCCGAGCACCGAGGCGCTGGAACGGCTGCACGCGCTGCAGAGCGCGCTCGAGCACGCGGACGGGTGGCGTCTCGATACGCGCGTCGAACAGACGCTCGCTCAGCTGGGCCTGGCCGGCAATGCCCGCATCGAGACGCTGTCCGGCGGCATGCTCAAGCGCGTCGCGCTCGGCCGCGCGCTGGTCGCGCAACCCGATCTGCTGCTGCTCGACGAGCCGACCAACCACCTCGATATCGACGGGATCGAATGGCTGGAGACGCTGCTCGTCGGTTACGCCGGCGCGGTGATGGTGGTCACGCACGACCGGCGCTTTCTCGATCGCGTCGCGACGCGCATTCTGGAGCTGGATAGAGGCGAGCTTCGCAGCTATCCCGGCCGCTATGTCGACTACCAGGCGCGCAAAAGCGAGGAGCTGGCGGCGGAGTCGGCTGCGCAGGCGCGCTTCGACAAGCTGCTCGCGCAGGAAGAAGCATGGATCCGCAAAGGAATCGAAGCGCGCCGCACCCGCAACGAGGGACGCGTGCGGCGCCTGGAAGCCTTGCGGCGCGAGCGCTTCGCTCGACGCGAGCGGCTCGGCACGGCACAGCTCGCGGTGGATCGCGGCGATCTGTCGGGCAGGCTCGTGGCCGAGCTTGTCGATGTCTCGAAGTCCTATGCGGATGAACACGGCACGCGCAGCGTGGTGCGCGACCTCTCGTGCCGAATCATGCGCGGCGACAAGGTGGGATTCATCGGCCCCAACGGCGCCGGCAAGACGACGTTGCTGAAGCTGATACTGGGCGAGGTCGAACCGGATAGCGGCAGCGTGCGGCTGGGCACGCGCTTGCAGATCGCGTATTTCGATCAGTTCCGCGCGCAGCTCGATCCCGATGCGACCCTCGTCGAGGTGATCAGCCCGGGCTCCGAGTTCGTCGAGATCGCCGGCCGCCGCCAGCACGTCATCGGCTACCTGGGCGATTTTCTGTTTCCGCCGCAGCGTGCCCGCTCGCAGGTGCGCTCGCTCTCGGGCGGCGAGCGCAATCGGCTGCTGCTCGCGCGCCTGTTCGCGCGGCCCGCCAACGTGATCGTCCTGGACGAGCCGACCAACGACCTCGACATCGAGACGCTGGAGTTGCTGGAAGCATTGCTCGCGGACTACGACGCGACGGTGCTGCTGGTAACGCACGATCGCGCCTTTCTCGACGCGGTGGCGACCCAGACGATCGCCTACGAAGGCGACGGGGTGTGGCGCGAGTATGCCGGCGGATTCGAGGATTGGTGGCGGGTGAAGCGGGCACAGGCGCAGCAGGCGCAGGCGCAGCAGGTGCAGCAGGCGCAGGCGCAGGCGCAGCAGGTGCAGCCGAAGCCGCTCGCGGGGACTGCGCAACGCTCCGCGGCGGCGCCGAAGCCGGCCGCGCGCCGCAACGACGAGGGTCCGCGCAAGCTCACGTTCGCCGAGCGGCGCGAGCTCGATCAGTTGCCGGCGCGCATCGATGCGCTCGAAGGCGAGCAAAAGACGCTGGGCTTACGGCTCGCCGATCCGGCGCTCTACCAGCGCGCGCCGCAGGAAGTCGCGGCGGTGCGCGAACGGCTGCAAGCGGTGGAGGGTGAGATTGCGGCTGCGATGCATCGCTGGGAAATGCTCGCCACGCGGGAATGACGCTGTCCTGGACCGTTGCGCGCGAATCGAACCACACCACCCGCGAACCACACCACCCGCGAACCACACCACCC
>WHTS01000043.1:0-25871 GCA_009377585.1 Betaproteobacteria bacterium | reverse complement strand
CACCTTGTCGACGCGCAACCGTACTCGCGGGAGGAAGGGAAAGCACCAGCCAGCGACTTCCCCTCCTTGTCAAGGAGGGGCGGGACGCGACTGTGTCGCGGACGGGGTGGTGCTGGCACGACGCCGAACCACACCACCCCGGCGCTGCGCGCCACCCCTCCTCATGAGAGGAGGGGAAAGCTACACGTTGTCGACGCGCAATCGTTCCAGCGCGTCCTCGAGCCGAGCGCGCTCCTCATCGAGAAACGCACGTGTGTCGGTCGCGCCGAGGAAGAGATCGATCCAGTACTGGCGCGCGAGCTCGGCATGCCAGCCCGGATCGCGCGTTGCCTGTCGCAGTATGGACTCCCAGAACGCGCATTGCTCGGCCGTGATCCCGGCCGGCGCGATCACGCCGCGCCACGTACCGATCACGCAATCGATCCCGACCTCCGCCCAGGTCGGAGCTTCGGCAAAGATACCGGCGAGGCGCTCGGGCGCTGTCACCGCTAGCGCACGCAGACGCCCTTCGGCGAGCTCGGGCACTGCGGATACCGCCGTGACCGCAGCCACCTGCGCGTTGCCATCGAGCACGTCGGCCACCGCGTAGCGCGCCGAGTCGAACACGCGGATGCGAAGCGCGCGCGGGTCACCGCCAGCCTGGCGCGCGATGGCGGCGAGCGCGATGTGGTTGCTGGTGCCGAGTGCGGTCGCGAGCGATACCGTTATGCTCGCCGGATCGGTGCCCAGACGGTCACGCAGCGCAGTTGCCGATTGCAGCGGCGAGTCGGCCGGCACGACGAACGCGACGTACTCGGTGTAGAGCATTGCGATGGGCGTGAGATCGGCATGATCGTAATCGCTCACCCCGACAATGCGGTTGGTGACAAGCGGCGGGGAATTGATTGCCAACCGATGGGGATCGCCCGGATGGGCGTGGATGTAATCCCACGCCGCGCCGCCGCCCTTGCCCGGCATGTTGAGAACCTGTACCGGCCGATCGAGCACGCGCAGCCGGTCGAGAATGCCGATCAGCGCGCGCGCCGGGCGATCCTGGCCGCCGCCGGGCGGCGTGCCGGCGATGAGTTCGATTTCGCGCTCCGGGCACCAAAGCTTGGTCATGATCGTTTCACCGTATGCCGTAGTTTCCGCTCGCATGCGCAAGGGCGGTGAGCATCGTCACCCACCCAGCCGCAGGATGCGTTCGGCAAGCGCCCAGCCCGCTTCGGCGGTCGGTCGCGCGCGCTTGCCGGTTTCGACCGCACGCGCATTCGAGGCCGTGCCGTCGATCGCGCGCTTGGCGATGCCTTGCAGGATCGCTGCCAGCCGGAACATGTTGTAGGCGACGTAGAAGTCCACGTTGCCGATGCCGGCGCGCCCGGTGCGCTCGCAGTACAGTGCGATGTATTCGGCCTCCTCGGGGATGCCCAGCGCGGCTAGATCGGTGCCGTGCATGCCACGAAACTGGCCCGGGCTCAGGCGCCAGGCCATCAGGTGATAGGCGAAATCGGCCAGCGGATGGCCGAGCGTGGAGAGCTCCCAGTCGAGCACGGCCAGCACCCGCGCCGTGGCGCGATCGAAGATGAGATTGTCGATGCGATAGTCGCCGTGCACGATGGTTGTCTCTTCGCCCGGCGGAATGTTCTTCGGCAGCCACTCGATTAGATTGTCCATTGCTTCGATGCGCTCGGTCTCGGAGCTGCGGTACTGCCGCGTCCAGCGCTCGATCTGGCGCTGGATGTAATTGCCCGGGCGGCCGTAGTCGTCGAGCCCCACGGCCCGGTAGTCGACCCGGTGCAATTCACCGATGACGCGATTGATCTCGAGCCAGAGCGCGCGCCGCTGCGGCGGACTCAGTGTCGGCAGCGTCGGATCCCAGTAAACGTCGCCGTCGACATGGTCCATGACGAAGAAGGCGGTGCCGATGACTTCCGGGTCTTCGCACACGCACCAGGTGCGCGGAACCGGCACTTCGGTCGACGCGAGCGCGGTCATGACGCGATACTCGCGCTCCACCGCGTGCGCCGAAGGCAGCAGCTTCCCGGGCGGCTTGCGTCGCAGCACATAGCGGCGGCTACCCGCCTCGACCAGATAGGTCGGGTTCGATTGTCCGCCCTTGAACTGACTTACTCGCAGCGCAGCGAACGCAGGGATCTTCCCCGCCAGATACTTCGCCAGGCGCTCGACATCGAAGCGCAGGCGATCCTGCACCGGCATCGTGCCGCGGAACTCCTCGAAGGCGTCGGTCATCTCGCCCTGCAAGCGATCATTCGCCGAAACGCACGCCGAGCGCCGCCATTGCGTCGAGCGTCTCGTGGCCGAAGCGGCGCGCGATCTCCTGCCCGACCTCGGGCGCATGGACGACCGTATCCTTGGTGTCGCCGGGCGGGGTCTGGATCGCCACCAGCAGCCGTCCCATGACCTCCCCGATATTGCGGAAATCGCGGTAGACGCCTTTGGGGATGGAGACGAAATCGAGCGGCCCGAGCTCGATGCGATGCTCGCCCTGGGTTCCCCATGCGATCTCGAAGCGCCCTTCGACGCAGAAGAAGTTCTCGACCGAATCGGTGTGCTTGTGCAAGCCGGCCGAATCGCCCGGCGGACATTCGGCCAGTGTGATGGTCAACCCGGGCGCACCCTTGACCGGCGCGATATGGCTCCGCCCGGTCCAGCCCTCGGGCGACATGATGGGATAGACCTTGTCCGAGGACATCATCTGCATGGCCTCGGGCGCAATGCCGTGCGCCGCGTTCAAGGTTTCCTTGTAAGGCTTGAGCTCGCTGAATCGCGCCACGCGCGCGCTCATCTCGGCAGGGGTCGGGTCCGTTGCGCTCATTGCAGTCCTCCGTTCATGCGCCGCCATCATGCCGCAAGAGCTTCCCGCGCGCCATCCCGCACGAGGATGGACAGGCGTTCGCACCCGCGTTCGCACCCTCGTGCAACCCGTCTATCATTGCGGGTCACTAGTGTCCTGAGTCAGAAGTTCGTCACCCCCGCGAACGCGGGGGTCCAGGCGGAGTTTCGTTCTGGATTCCCGCTTGCGCGGGAATGACGAATTACAACGAATCTACGATTCACCACACTAGAGGAATTCACGACTAAGGAGAAAGTGGCATGCGATTCGATGTGCGCGTCTGTCTGTTGGCATGTGTAGCGTTGGCGGGATCGGCCTTGGCGCAGGACTATCCGGTCAAGCCGGTACGATTGGTGGTTCCGTACCCGGCAGGCTCGAGCAGCAACGACATTATCGGACGCTTTCTCGCGCAGAAGTTGAGCCCCTTGCTGGGCGAGCAGGTCATCGTGGAAAACCGTCCCGGCATGGGCGGCAATGTCGGCTCCGAATACGTCTCCAAGGCGGCGCCCGACGGCTATACGCTCCTCGTGGGCACCAACGGACCGCAAGCGATCGCGCCGAACGTGTTCAAGCTGAACTACGACAGCCAGAAGGACCTCACGCCGGTCGTGATGGTGGCGAACATTCCGTACATACTCGTGATCCATCCCTCGCTGCCGGCCAAGAACGTGCAAGAGTTCATCGCGCTTGCCAAGTCGCGCCCGGGGGATCTGCTGTTCGCCTCCTCCGGCAACGCCGGCACCCCGCACCTGTGCTGGGAACTGTTCAAGTCGATGGCGAAGATCGATATCCGGCACATCCCCTACAAGGGCGGCGCACCGGCAATGATGGATACGATCGGCGGTCAGACGCAGGCGTATTGCACGGGCCTGATCGCCGCCGGCCCCCAGATCAAGTCGGGCAGGCTGCGTGCAATCGGAATGGCGACCCTGAAACCTTCGCCCGTCATGCCCGACGTGCCGACGGTCGCCTCGCAGGGACTTGCCGGCTTCAACGTCGCCTCCTGGTTCGGCATCATGGCGCCCGCCGGTACGCCCAAGGCATTCGTCGAGCGCGTTCATGCCGACGTCGTGAAGGTCGTGCAGACCCCGGAGATGCGCGATTTCCTGCTCTCCCAGGGCGCCGAACCGATGCTGATGGATCCGGCGAAATTCGGCGCCTTCCTCAAGGCCGAGACCGAGAAGTGGGGCAAGGTCGTGAAGGGCGCGAATCTCAAGCTGAAGTAGCACGCCGGCATGCCCGCATGCTTGGCATGCGGGCGCATGCTCGATTACTATCCCGGCGCAATATATGACAGGCTCGCCGGCGCTCGTTTACCTTGGCGCCGCGCGCACTATCCAAGGGAGGCAGCAATGGCCCGGCGTCGCGTGGGCTCGGGACGGGCTGGCCGCGCCAAAGCAGCCAACAACAGCCGGCGGGTGCGTTCGACTCGAGCGGCGTTCGTGCGCGCTGCGAGCGCCGGCACCACCTCGCGGCTCAAATGGCGCGCGCGCCAGCATGCCGCCATAGCCGCGCTGGGCGAGCGCGCCCTGGCCGGGCTCGCCCCGGCATCGCTCATGGATACGGCCGTGCGCGCGCTCGCCGAGGTGCTCGAAGTCGAGCTCGCGCAGGTTCTCGAAATTCAGCAAGACGGCACGGCGCTGGCGATGCCGGTCGGTATCGGCTGGAAGCCCGGCATCGTCGGGCAGTACGCCGTCGCCCTCGAAGCGCATGCCCATGCGCGCTACACGCTCGCGGCGGAACGGCCGGTGATCGTGACCGACATGGCGCGCGATCCGCGCTTCGAAGCGCCGCAGCTGCTGCAGCAGCACTCGGTGGTGAGCGGCATGAGCGCGGTGATCCGCACTCGTGACGGAGCGATCGGCATCGTCGGCGTCTACTCCGCGCGCCGGCGGCGCTTCAGCGAGGACGACGCCAGCGTGCTGGCATCGGCCGCCAACATCCTCGGCATGGCGATCGATCGGGACCGGGCCGATACGCAGCTTCGTACCGGCGAGCGCCGCCTGCGCGCGTTCTTCGATCACTCGCCCTTGCTGCTCAACCTGCGCGGCCCCGACGGCCGCTATCTCATGATCAACCGGCGCTACCGCGAGCTGTTCGGGGTGACGCCCAAGCAGATCCTCGGCAAGAGCTCCGCCGATCTCTATCCCGGCGACTACGGCGCTCGCTCGCTGGAAGCCGTCATGCGCGTCGTGCGCACGCGCCGGCCCGTGGTCTACGAGGAAGAAACGCCGACGCTGGGCGGGCCGCGCCATTTCGTCACCACCCGCTTTCCCATCATCGGGCCCGATGGGGCGGCGGCCGCGGTCGGAACGGTGGCGCTCGAAGTCACGGCGTTGCGCGAAGCCGAGACCGAGCTGCGGCACTACCGTGACCTGCTCGAAGGCGTCACCGATACCATCCCGGTCGCGCTCGCCTATGTCGGCGCCGACGGCATCTACCGCTGGATGAATCGCCGCGGAGCCGAGCGCCATGGACGAGCGCGCGAGGCGATCGTGGGCATGAGCATGCGCGAGCTGTGGGGCGAGCCGTACTGGTCGCAGGTGCTGGAACCGAACACGCGCCGTGCACTGGCCGGCGAAACCGTGGCCTACGAACGCACGCTGGAGGCGCGCGATGGCTCGCGTGCGCAGTTCGAGATCCATCTCACGCCGTCGTTCGGACCCGATTCGAGCGTGGAAGGCTTCTGCGTGCTCTCGATCGACGTCACCGAACGCCAGCGCGCCCGCGAGGCGTTGCAGGCGGCATACGACGAGCTGGAAGTGCGCGTCACCGAACGCACCAGCCAGCTGGCTGCGGCGCATCGGCAGGCCGAAACGCTCTCGTACTCGATTGCGCACGACCTGCGCGCTCCGTTGCGGGCGATCAGCGGCTACGCCCGCATCCTCGTGCACGACCTGGCGGGCGAAATGCCCGGGCAGGCGACCGATCTGCTCGACCGCATCGGCGTCAATGCCGAACGCATGGGCACGCTGATCGACGCCTTGCTGGGCTTCGGTCAGCTCTCGCGCCAGCCGTTGCAGCCGGCCCTGATACGCCTGGACGACGTGGTGGAAGACGCGCTCGGCTGGATGCAGAACGAGATCGATGGCCGCCGGGTGGAAGTCGAGCGCCGCGAGCTGGGCGACGTGCGCGCCGATCCCGCGCTCATTCGAATCGCGGTGGCCAATCTGCTTTCGAATGCGATCAAGTTCAGCCGCGGGCGCGATCCCGCCCGCATCGAGATCGGGCGCATGCCCGACGCGCTGGAAGCGATCTACTACGTGCGCGACAACGGCGCCGGCTTCGACATGCGCTATGCCGACAAGCTGTTCGGCATGTTCCAGCGCCTGCACGATCACAGCCGCTTCGAAGGCAGCGGCGTGGGGCTCGCGAGCGTGCAGCAGATCGTCACCCGTCACGGTGGGCGCATCTGGGCCGAATCGGTGGAAGGCGCCGGCGCGACCTTCTATTTCACGCTGGGACCGCAGTCGGCGTAGATCTGCGCGGTGTTTCGCCGCGCAGATCTACCGGCGTGCATCGCACCGGCGCGCCGGCTATGTCGAAACGCTGCCCGGCGCGGGGCTCGGGCTGGACCCGCTAGTCGCATCGCGCGTACGCAGCTCCAGCGAACGCGTCGAGGCGCTCGCGCGCTGCGCGTCCGTGCCGTCCGTGGCGGCGATATCGCCCGACACCTCCCCGCCTTCCTTGACGCTGATCTTGCCGTAGCGGATCTTGCCGGCAGCGCGGCCGGTTTCGTGGACGACAAGTCGCTTGTGCGCGATCAGCTCCCCTTCGAAGCGGCCGCGGATTTCTGCGATGTCGACTTCCACCTTGCCGCGAAACACGCCCTGCTCGGCAATCTCGACCACGCGGCTGTCCATGCTGGCATCGACCTCACCCTCGACGATGATCGTGTCGCAATCGGTGATGTCGGCCCCCTTGAGCCGAATGCCCGGACCGACGATCAGACGCGCGCTGCTGGCCGGTGCGGCCTCGGTCGTTTCGGTTGCCGACGCGGGCGCCGGCGCCGTCACGGGCTCGGGCGTCGTCATGGGCGCAGGCGAAGGTGTGGGCGCGGGCGAAGGCGTGGCGGCTTGCGGGCTGGACGTGGGCGCCGGCGGGTCGAGCAGCACCGGCTTGACCGGCATGCTGTTGTCCGTGCGGACGGTCCCCGCCGGGCTCGGCGCGTGCACGCCCGGGTTGGCTGGCGTGCGCGAACCGGGTTGATTCGGCGTTGGCGGACGCATGTTGTCGCGTTTGCGGAAAGTGTCGAGCATCAAAAAGCCTCCTGGTAATTTATTTCTTGGCAGCGTTCTTCGTTTTGGGCGAACCACACTGCGCGTTGCAGCGACCGCGAGTGTGAGGTGCCCCGCGATGGCGCAGGCTCAAAGCGATATCTATACCAACGCGACAGTGTGCACCGGCGCGGCGTCGCGGACAGGTCGCAGCACGGTTTGTCGCTGCGGAGAGACGCCGTGCGCCGGCGAAAATCGTAGCTCGGTGCGCACGCACTGCAATTGATGCGTCGATGCAACGACTTGGTTGCCCTCGACTGCGCTTTAGCGTATGTCGGGCCCAGCCGACGCTGGCGCGGCCGGTAACGATCTCGCCGCAGAGGAATTCATGGGCTCTGTTCATCCACTCGTCTCCCCGCGCTCGGTTGCACGCCATACCGAGTCGATCATCGCCGTCGTTTGCGCGTACGCATGCCGCCCGGGCGAGGCCAGCGAAACAGACCGGTGCTGGCGGTGGGCGTTGGAGCTGGCGCACACCGGCTTCCAGGTCTGGGTGGTGACCTCCTCCGAGCATCGATCGGCTCTCGAGCACGCCCTCGCGAGTGTGCCAGACGAAAACGTCCACGTCCTGTTCTGGGATGCGCCGGCAGGTTGGCGCTTCCTGCGCCGTTGGCGTGTCGGCACACGCCTGCACGCCCGGATGTGGTATCGGTTCGTCGGGCGCGCGATCGATGACTGGCAGCGCGCGCTCGGGATGCGCCTGTTACGCCGCGTCGTGGACTCGAGACGCGCGAGCGTCACTTACCTCGTATTGCCTTCGGTGCAACGCGGCGATCGTCCCGGCTTCCTTTGGCAGGCGCAGTCGGACTGAAGCGAAGCCAGACGCGCACCGGATCGGGATGTCGGAGCCGACGCAAAGCGCGGCAAAAACAAAGGCTTGTTCCGCGACGAAGGCAAGCACGCACGTGCTAACATCCGCTGTTCGGCTGAAGCTCCTTTTTTGTCCTAGATGAGCCCTTCCCGCGTCGACCTGCTGCCCGAATTGTTCGAGCGCCGCATCCTGCTGCTCGATGGCGCCATGGGCACCATGATCCAGTCCTACCAGCTGTCGGAGGCGGACTATCGCGGCGAGCGGTTCGCTCACCACGGCCATGAGGTCAAGGGCAACAACGATCTGCTCACCCTGACCCAGCCGCGCATCATTCGCGAGATCCATGCCGCCTATCTCGACGCGGGCGCGGACATGATCGAGACCAACACGTTCAATTCGAACGCGCCCTCGATGGCCGACTACAAGATGGAAGACCTGGTCGAGGATCTGAATCGCAGCGCGGCGCGCATCGCACGCGAGGTCGCGGATGAATTCGAGCGGCGCGATTCGAAGCGCCCGCGCTACGTGGCCGGCGTGCTGGGCCCCACCAACCGCACCGCGACCATCTCGCCGGATGTGAACGATCCGGCCTTTCGCAACATCACCTTCGACCAGCTCGCGGAGACCTACGGCGTCGCTGCGCAGGCGCTGCTCGAAGGCGGCGCCGATCTGCTGTTGATCGAAACCATTTTCGATACGTTGAACGCAAAGGCCGCGGTGTTTGCCGTCGAGACGCTGTTCGAGCGCCTCGGCTATCGCGTGCCGGTGATCATCTCGGGCACGATCACCGACCAGTCGGGGCGCACACTCACCGGGCAAACACCGGAGGCGTTCTGGAACTCGGTGCGGCACGCGCGGCCGTTGTCGATCGGGCTCAACTGCGCGCTGGGCGCGAAGCTGATGCGCCCGTACATCGAGGAGCTGGCGCAGATCTCGGGGACGTTCGTGCATGCCTATCCGAATGCGGGCCTGCCGAATCCGCTCGCACCGACCGGCTACGACGAGCTGCCGGCCGACACGGCCGGGTTCCTGAAGGATTTCGCCGCTTCCGGTTTCCTGAACCTGGTCGGCGGGTGCTGCGGCACGACGCCGGCGCACATCAAGGCGATCGGCCAGGTCGTGCGCGAGTTTCCGGCACGCAAGCCCGCGGCCATGCCGCCGAAGCTCCGCCTGTCGGGCCTGGAGCCGTTCAACATCGGCGACGACTCGCTCTTCGCCAACATCGGCGAGCGCACCAACGTCACCGGCTCGAAGGCCTTCGCGCGACTCGTCCTCGCCGGCAACTACGCCGAGGGCCTCACCATCGCGCGCCAGCAGGTGGAGAACGGCGCGCAGATGATCGACATCAACATGGACGAGGCCATGCTGGATTCGGTCCAGGCCATGACGACGTTCCTCAACCTGATCGCCTCCGAGCCGGACATCTCCAAGGTCCCGATCGTGATCGATTCGTCCAAGTGGAGCGTGATCGAAGCGGGGCTGAAGTGCGTCCAGGGCAAGGGCATCGTCAACTCGATCAGCATGAAGGAGGGCAAGGACGAGTTCGTGCGCCAGGCGAATCTCGCCCGCAAGTACGGTGCGGCGGTGATCGTGATGGCGTTCGACGAGCAAGGGCAGGCCGACACGCTGGAGCGCCGGATCGATATCTGCACGCGCTCGTACCGCATCCTGGTCGACGAGGTCGGATTCGATCCCGAGGACATCGTTTTCGATCCGAACATCTTCGCCATCGCGACCGGGATCGAGGAGCACGCCAACTACGCCAAGGATTACATCGAGGCGACCCGCATCATCCGCGAGAGGCTGCCGTACGCGAAGGTGAGCGGCGGCGTCTCGAACGTCTCCTTCTCGTTTCGCGGCAACGACCCGGTGCGCGAGGCGATCCACACCGCCTTCCTGTATCACGCCATCAAGGCCGGCATGACCATGGGCATCGTCAACGCCGGGCAGATCGGCGTGTACGACGACATTCCGAAGGAGCTGTTGGAAAACGCCGAGGATATTCTCTTCAACCGCCGCCCCGACGCGGCCGAGCGCATGGTCGCGTTCGCCGCGACGCTCAAGGGCGAGAAGAAGACCGAAGCCCAGGAGCTGGCGTGGCGCGGCGGCTCGGTCGAGGAGCGCCTCACGCATGCGCTGGTGCACGGAATCACCACGCACATCGTCGAGGACACCGAGGAGATCCGCGTCAAGCTCGGCAGTCCGCTGAAGGTGATCGAAGGCCCGCTCATGGACGGCATGAACGTGGTCGGGGATCTGTTCGGGGCGGGCAAGATGTTCCTGCCGCAGGTGGTGAAGTCGGCGCGCGTGATGAAGCAGGCGGTCGCGTACCTGGAGCCCTATCTGCAGGCGGAGAAGGCCAAGTCGGGCGACAGCAAACCGAAGGGCAAGATGGTGGTCGCCACGGTCAAGGGCGACGTGCACGACATCGGCAAGAACATCGTCGGCGTCGTTCTCCAGTGCAACAACTACGAGGTGATCAACCTGGGCGTCATGGTGCCCGCGCAGAAGATCCTCGCGGTCGCGCGCGAGGAAAAGTGCGACATCGTGGGCCTGTCGGGTCTCATCACGCCCTCGCTCGAGGAAATGGCGCACGTCGCGCGCGAGATGGAGCGCGAGGGCTTCGAGCTGCCGCTGCTGATCGGGGGCGCCACCACCTCGCGCGTGCATACGGCGGTGAAGATCGCGCCGAACTATCACGGGCCGGTGGTATGGGTCCCGGACGCCTCGCGCAGCGTAGGGGTGGCCTCGAACCTGTTGTCGCGGGACTTGCGCGCGGGCTATCTCGCCGAGGTCAAGACCGACTACGAGCGCATCCGCGCGCAGCATGCGGCCAAGCAAGGCCCCGGTCCGATGCACAGCCTCGCCGATGCGCGTGCGCACGGCTTCAAGGCCGACTGGCAGAGTTACGCGCCGTCGAAGCCGGCCTTCATCGGCCGCCGCGAATTCACGGACTACGATCTGCGCGATCTCATCCGCTACATCGACTGGGGGCCGTTCTTCCAGACCTGGGAGCTTTCGGGTCCCTATCCGAAGATCCTGGAGGATCCGGTCGTCGGCGAGCAGGCGCGCGCCGTCCTGGCCGACGCGCAGGCGATGCTCGAGCGGATCGTGAAGGAACGCTGGCTCACCGCCAACGGCGTCGTTGCGCTCCATCCGGCGAACAGCATCAACGGCGGCGACGACGTCGCGATCTATGCCGACGAGCAGCGCGATCGGACCCTGATGGTGTGGCACAACCTGCGCCAGCAAACGGTCAAGGCGCCCGACCGGGTGAACTGGTGCCTGGGCGACTTCGTCGCGCCGCGCGCCAGCGGCATTCGCGACTACGTCGGCGCCTTCGCCGTCACGGCGGGAATCGGCATCGAAGAGCGCGTGCGCGCCTTCGAACAGGCGCACGACGACTACAACGCGATCATGCTGAAGTCGCTCGCGGACCGCCTGGCCGAAGCGTTCGCCGAGGCGCTGCACGAGCGCGTGCGCAAGGCGCTGTGGGGGTACGCATCCGACGAAGCGCTGTCCAGCGATGATCTCGTTCGCGAGCGCTATCGCGGCATCCGGCCCGCGCCCGGCTACCCGGCCTGCCCCGATCACACCGAGAAGGGGCCGCTGTTCGAACTGCTCGATGCGCCGCGCGTCGGCATCACGCTCACCGAGTCCTTCGCCATGTGGCCGGCTGCGGCCGTGAGCGGCTTCTACCTTTCCCACCCGGAGTCGACCTACTTCGCGGTCGGCAAGGTGGGCAAGGATCAGATCGAGGACTATGCAGCGCGCACGAGCATGCCCGTGCCCGACGTCGAGCGCTGGCTCGCCGCCAATCTTGCTTACGAGCGCTGACGGCCCGCCCTGCGAGCCCGCGCGTTGGCTCGAAGTGCAATACGCGCTGGTCGGGTTTGCGCTGGTCGCCTTCTTCGTCCTGTTGCTGGCGTTTGCCGAGCATATCGGTTTCGGCCTCGCTTACCTGATCGCCGCCGGCGCCTGCATTGCCTTGGTCGGTTTGTATGTCCGCTACGTGCTCGGCACGCGCGCCCGTGCCGCTTCGCTCACCGGCCTGCTGGGCGGGCTCTACGGCGCGCTCTACATGGTGCTCGGCTCGGAGGACTATGCGCTGCTGATGGGCGCACTGCTGCTGTTTGCGGCGCTCGCAGCGTTCATGCTGACGACCCGCCGGCTCGATTGGTATGCCTTGTCTGGCCACAAGCCGGCCGGGTAGAGACCGAATGAGTCGACGACACGGTTCGTTGCGGCTGCCGTGAACGGGCCGGGGTGGCGCGTCCAGCCGCTATACTGCGCGCATCATGCAATCCGCTACCCGCATGCGTCCCGAGCCACCGGCCGTGCGTCGCTTGCTCGCGGTGCTCGCCGCTGCGGACGATGCGGGCCCGATCGCGGATGCTTCGGCCATCGATCTCGGGCGCCCTGTGCCAGCGACACAATATACGGCCGTCATCGGCTCGGTACCGTTCGGCGGAACCATCGAGTCGAACGGCGCAAGCGCCGAGGTGCGCGCGCTGGCTCGCTCGCGTCGAGCCGAGCTGCTCGCGATCGCCTGGGCGCTGCTGGCACTGAAGGTAGGCGGCCGGTTGGCGCTGATCGTGCCCGAAAGCATGCTCGACGGTGATACGCAAGCGCACCATGCGCTGCGCCGGCGGCTGGTCGAAGAGAACGCCCTGCAGGCAGTGATCCGGATGCGCGCGGGACTCTTCAGGCCGCGTACGCGCGCCGCAATACTGATCGCGACCCGGGGCGGCGTCACCGAGCGCGTCGGCTTTCACCAGCTCGACGCCGCACGCGATATCCCCGAGCTGCTCGCCCGCTGGCCCGCGCAGCGCGATGCGCCGGGCAGCGTTACAAGCTTCTTCGTGCGTCGCGAGGACATTCGGCCGCCGCAATATGCGTTCGATCCGAATCGCTATCGCTCGGCGCGTCCGGCCGATGCGCCGCAGCCACAGGCGCACGAGATCCTGCACGAGATCGCCGGGCTGGAAGCCGAAATCCTGCAAGGCATTCGCGACCTGGTCGGAATGCTGAAGTGAGCGCAGCAGCATCGGTGCCGCCCTCCGCGCCTGGATGGGTCGCACTGGGCGAGCTTCTCGTCCATTCCCTGCAACACTTCGATCGCTCGGAGCTTGACCGCCAGCCGGTCGCGTTGTACAGCATGGCCGGCTTCGCTCGCAGCCGTCCCGAGCTCCTCGATGGATCCAGCGTGCACGGCAAGCCGGTAATCGTTCGGCCCGGTGACGTGCTCCTGTCCCGGGCGAGCACAGAGCCGCGCCGTGCCTGGGTCGTTGTCGACGAGGCCGGCCGCACGCCGCTCGCCTCGGGCGAATGGCTCGTTGTCCGCTCGAATGCGCACGATCCGGGCTACCTGCGCCATCTGCTGGTGAGCAACGAATTCCACCTGCGCTTCCTGCAGGCGGTGGCGGGAACCCGGCAGGCGAATGCGGCCTCGGCGCGCCTGCGCGCCATCACGCTGCCGGTGCCGCCGCAACCGCAGCAGCATGCGATCGCGCGGCTGCTCGACCTGGCCGATGCGCTGCGCGCAAAGCGCCGGCGCGCGTTGTCTGCCCTGGATGCGCTGCAGAGCGCATGGCAGGAACCGGCGTTCGCGCAACGGTGCATCGCAGCCGAGGCGCTCGAGGCCACGATGATCGCTTCACGCGCTCGGCTCGATGCGCTGATCGGTGTCTTGCGCGACCGGGCTTACCGCGGTGAGCTCATGCCGCTGTAATTCCGTGAAATGCGGAATCCAGGGCAAGCGATGCAACGAAGCTCTCGCTTCACGGCGCAGGCTGAGCCGAATCGATTGGCAATGGGCCGCCAGCCGGCGCAGCACGCATGTAAAGTGCGTTGTGGCTCATGCTAACCAGAGTCACAGTGGAGCGTCCCCCGCCGGCCGAGTTGGGTCTAACGTACCGAACGGATTCCTTACTCTCACACCGCCGTAACGTTGCCCGTCCGACAGGTCTTCGGAGTAGAGAATTTCAACACCCGCAGCATGGGCCGCTTGGATGATCAGGGCGTCCCAAAACGACACTCGATATCGTGCTTCAAGGTCAAGCGCCTCCAGAATCGAGTCGCCCGCGTTCACGACGACCTGCCAAGCAAGGTAGTCGGAGACGACGTCACGGGTGGCCTTCGCGTTCAGAGGTTTCTTCGCCTTGCGCCGCAGGTTGACGGCTAGCTCCTGCAGGACTTGAGTGCTGACGACACCCGCCCTCGTTTCCCACAGTTCCTCTATAAGCGCTTTGGCGCACTCGTGCTTCGCGCCCGCGGCCGCGTCGTGCGCATATATGAGGATATTCGTATCGACGAAGTACCTATCGCTCATGGAGCTCGTCGCGCGACTTGGGCGGTGTCCACTGGAGATCAAGACCTTCGCGAAGCCTGGCGAGCGCGCGGCGGCGAGCCTTATCGAAGGCCTTTCGTTCCCGCACGATTGCTTCGAGGCGGTCGGTCAGAAGGGCGCTGATCGACCGCCCCTCCTCGGCCGCCACGACACGCGCCTCACGGAGGAGATCGGCATCCAGCTTAAGCGTGACATTGGTTTTCATGACGAGGCCAGATTAGCACGATGTCTGCGTGCAGCACAACTTTACGTGCACATCAGCGCCATGGCGCTTGTAGGCTCGATCCAACTTGGACCCCGCTTGCGCCCGAGTGGGTGGCGACGCATGCATTCGAGGAGCAGGTTCAGCCCGGATCGCTCACCAGCCGCGGCAGCTGGACCTGCACTTCGACGCCTTCGACGTCGGTGCGATCGCGCGCGACGACCTTGGCATGGTGGAAATCCGCGATCAGCTGCACGATGTAGAGACCGAGCCCGAGATGCGGCTCCTCCCCCGGGGCTTGCGGGCGCACCGAGGTCATCGAGCGGAACAGCCGCTGCTTGATCTGCGGAGAAAGCAGCGGGCCTTCGTTGCGCACCGTGACCGTCACCTCGTGCGCTGCGGCGCGCAGCTCCACGCCGATGGCGCTGCCCTCGCGCGCGAAATCCACCGCGTTGGCGACCAGCTTGTCGAGCATTTGCGCGATCAGATCGGGCACGCCGCTTACGAACAGGGGCGCCTCGGGCACCGAGAGATCGAAGCGCCTGGTCGGATAGGCGACGCGATAACCCTCGACGCAGCCGCTCACCACCGCGCGCACGTCGAAGCGCTCGCGCTCGGCATCGCGCAGCATGCGCTCGAGCCGGGTCGCCTCGGTCATGCGCGTGATGATGGTCGCAAGGCGCGCCAGTCCTTGCTCGGCGCGCGCCACATAGACGTCGGCCTCCGGGGGCAGCGTCTGCAGCTTCAGGTTGTCGAACGACGAGCGCACCACCGCGATCGGCGTTCTGAGCTCGTGCGACAGCCGCGTCGCCAGGCTCTCCAGGTACTGCGTGTACTGCGCGAGCCGATCGAGCGCGCTGGAGAAGCTGCGCGACAGATCGCCGATCTCGTCGGCTGCGGCCGAGCTCGCCGTCACCGTGCGCAGCCGCCCGGCCGAATCGATCGCCTGCTCGGCCTCGTCGCGCAGGCGCCGGATGCGGATGACCAGGTGCGTCGCGAACCCGAACAGCGCGACCCCGACCACGAAGAACGCGCCGAGCGCGAGCGAGAGCAGCCGCTCGATCAGGCGCTGGCGCACGGCGAGCACGCCCTCGGTCGTCTCCTCCACCACGATCGCGCCGATCACCCGCTCGTCCGCCCACACCGGGTGCGCCGAGGCGAGCACCTCGATCGGCGTGCCTTGCAGCGGCCGCCTGCCGCTCACCACGCGCCCGGAAAGGGCTGCCTCGGCTTCGCTTCCGAAATACAGCGGCGCATACGGCTCCGGCTCGACGGCGAGCGTCGGCGCGGGCGGTATGACGAGCCGGTACAGCGGCCGCAGCAGCGCTTCGACACGCGCAATGAAGCCTTGGGAATGCTCTTCGGCCGCGTCCGGACGCTCGGCGTTGGCAGCGCGCAGGCTGCCGCTGCGGGTCACGAGGCGGCGATCGGCGGCGATGATCCAGACCCGGGTTCCGGGGCGCGCGAGCGAGCGCACGATCTGCGCGGCTTCCGGCGGAGGCACGGTGGCCGTCCCCAGGCTTTCGCTTCCTTCCGGACCGATCGAGCCGACGATGGAGCGGATCGTGCGGGAATCGGGATCGTCGACATCGGCGAACGCGAAGCCCAGGCGCGCACCGACCAGCGCCCGCGGCAGCCGCAGCTCCAGGTTGAATCCCCGGTTCGTCTGCTGCCAGAAGCCCTGGATGCGCGGTTCGAGCTGGGCGCTCGCGACGCCGGTGACATCGGTGGGCACCTGGAACGCCGTCACCGGTCCGGGCGCCTCGGTGGAAACGATGTAACGGCGCAGCTCGCCCCACGGCGTGTGAATGCCGATACGGATATGGTCCGCGGCATCCACGCGAGCATGCGTGGCTGCGCGGTAGACCAGACGCTCGTCGATGATCTCGAAGGCCGCGTACAGGTCGGTGTCGAAGACTCCCGATGCGTGCCACAGCGTGATCGGCGCCACCTCGGCGTCCAGGGCCTGCTCGATCACGTGCTCGCGCCCGAGCGCTCGCAGCTCGGCGCCTTGCGAGAACCAGTCGTCGAGGCGGCCGTCGAGCGCGATCGGACGTGGCAGCTTGTAGGCGATGATCGCGTTCGGGCCGTCGAGCGCGGCTTCGTGCCGGGTGGCGATGAACAGGCTCGGGCGGTCGTTCAGCGCGGTCGCGATGGCGCGGGCGGTGTTGAGCACCGCGGTTTCCTGGTTCTCGCGCAGGATGCGCTCGAGCTCTCCCGCGTAGCGATAGGCGATCCACGGAATTGCGAGCAGCACGCACGACACCAGGAGCATCTTCGAGCGGATGCTCAGCCGCACGCGACTATGGAGCTTGCCGAGAAGGCTCATGGCGCACGGCGGGAGAGACGCCACGATGCAACAACGCGACTTGCACCCAGAAACCTCGCATGGCGTCTCTTCCCTCACCCCCAGCCCCTCTCCCGGAGGGAGAGGGGAGCGTCGTGTGCCCGCCAGGCGGGCAGGTTCCTGGGTAGGCGCTCATTCCGACTTCCAGCGATACCCCATGCCGTAGACGGTTTCGATGCAGTCGAAGCCGGAGTCGACTTCGATGAACTTGCGCCGGATGCGCTTGATGTGGGAGGTCACGGTGGTGTCGTCGACCACCATGCGTGCGTCGCGCATGAGCTGCTCGCGGTGCTTGACGTGCCCCGTATGACGCGCGAGCGCGTGTACGATCCATAGCTCCGTGACCGTGAGGTCGACCGGCGCATCGGCCCAGGTCACGCGCATGCGGTTCAAGTCGACCACCAGCTTGCCGCGTTCCAGGATGTCGTCGGCTGCCGCGGGCGTCTGCGCGGCATCCAGACGCCGGAACAGCGCCGCGATGCGCGCCGACAGGTGCGGCAGGCTGATGTCCTTGGTGAGGTAATCGTCCGCACCCATGCGCAGCCCCGACACCGTGTCGATGTCGCTGTCGCGCGCGGTGAGGAAGATGATGGGGATCGTGGCGGACATGCCTCGCAACGCCCGGCACAGCTCGAAGCCGCCGTCGATCTCGTCCGCGAGGCCGATGTCGATGATGGCGAGATTCGGCAGGCGGGTCTGGAAAGCGCGCATCGCCTCGTTGCGATCGGCATAGCCCGTGACCTGGTAGCCCTGCTTGCGCAGCGCGTCGGCGTAGTTCTCACGGATGGACAGATCGTCCTCGACGATCGCGATCAGGCGGCTCATAAGCGGTTCCCGGAGCGTTCGATGGCAATACTACATCGGGTGCGCCGTGTGCAATCGGGGCCGACTGCAAAGTCATGTTGTTGCCACAATTGATCGCGCTCGCGCCCGATTGCGGGCAAGCCCGAGCCCGACATGGCGCGCTTAATACCCTGGCGCGCCGCAGCTCCTCGTGCAGTTGGATCCGGTACGGGTTCGGAGTCTCGGCTCCGATCGGTGCGCCCGAACATTGCAACGAGGTAGAACTCATGCCGCTCGCCGCACATCCCGACACTCGCTCCCGCCGCCTCGGTTCCCGCAGCCCCGTCCAGATCGTTCGCGACCTCGCCACGCTGGTGGGCGCGGCGCTCACGATCGGTGTGGCCGTCGGGGCCGGCATGATGCTCACCGTCTTGCTCCTCGCCTAGACTCCCGCCTGGGCTGGGCGCCGGTGATCCTCATGATGGCCGGCGGCGCGGGTCAGTAGCTGCGCGGCGGGGGCACCGATTTCGCTGCACCCGCCTTGTCCGGATCCCAGGGATGCGCGCGGGCGACCTCTTCGATCACGTCCGCGCCCCAGCCCGGGCCTTGCGGGATGGTCATGTAGCCGGCATCGATCTCGGGCGTGGCGGTGAGCAGCTCGTCCTTCCACGGCACGTCGTCGATGTCGATCTCCATGATGCGCACGTTCGGCAGCACGGCGCACAGTTGCGCGCTGATGAAGCTCGACAGGTGGCTGTAGTAGTTGTGGGGCGCGACGTTCAACTTGAACGTCTCGGCCAGGTTGCCGACTTTCTTGCCTTGGGCGAAGCCGTTCCATGGCACGTCGATCATGAACACATCGGCGGCGTGGCGCTCGAAGTAGGGCAGGTACTGCTCCATGTGGATCAGCGTCTCGCCGGTGCAGATGCGGGTCGAGGTCGATTGCTTGATCTGCAGCACCGCGTCCGGGTCGTGGCAGTCGACTTCCAGCCAGTGCAGGTTGTACGGCTCCAAGGCCTTGGCGATGCGCATGCACGCCTCGGGCTTGAAGTGGAAGTTGAGATCCAGGTTGATGTCGAAGTCCGGGCCGACCGCGTCGCGGAAGGTGCCGATCAGCTTCTCGGTGTGGGCCACGAGCCAGTTCGGCGCCCATTCGTCGTTCGGTCCCATGGTGCCGTCGAAGCCGCTGTACCAGGTGCCGCCCTTGCCGGGCAGCACGATATTGGTCTTGAGCGCGGTGAAGCCGCGGGCGACGACCTCCTTGCCGAGCGCGCTGATGTCCGCCCAGGTCTCGATCGGCGGGGTACCGAGCAACTTGGAATAGCGCACGCGGGTCGAGCCGCAATGCGACCAGTACAGCCGTACCTGGTCGCGCAAGGGTCCGCCGAACAATTCGGCGACCGAGACGCCGAGCGCTTTTGCCTTGATGTCGAGCAGCGCGCATTCGATGCCGGCCATCGCCTTGGCCGCGATGCCGCCGGGGCTGGAGCGCGTGAGCCGCGACATGTCGGCGAAGCGCGCTTCGAACGCCCGCGGGTCCTGACCGAGCAGCGCGCTCCTCAGATCCGCCACGGTGGCCGCGATGCCTTTGGGCGTGCGCGGGTCCGAGCATTCTCCCCAGCCGGTGATGCCTTCGTCGGTTTCGACCTTGACGTAGATCCATGGCCGCCAGCCGGCGCCTACGATCAATGCTTCGACGTTGCTGATCTTCATCGCTCCTCCTCTGCATGATCCGGAAAGATGCTGACGAGCCGCTTTCCGCACTTCGCTCCCCTCTCCCTTCGGGAGAGGGGTTGGGGGTGAGGGAGCGTGACCTCAAGCGCTCGGCCGCGAACCCTTGATCTGCGTACGCAGCATGTAACGCCGTTCGTTCGGATCGAACGCGTTGCGCCGGTGCATGGTGCAGCGGTTGTCCCACATCATCAGGTCGCCGACCTGCCACACCTGGTACCACGCGAGTTGCGGCTGGGTCGCATGCGCCCACAGGCGATCGAGCAGCGCCTCGCTTTCGGCCAGCGGCATGCCCATGATGTAGCCGTTGGGACGGCGGCCGAGGAACAGCGCCTTGCGGCCGGTGACGGGATGGCGGATGACGGCGGGATGGATCGCGCCCGGCGCCTCGGCCGGATTCGTGACCGGCTTGAAGCCTTTGCGCAGCTCGCCGGCCGAGTTGTAGCTCGCATCGTGCTTGATGAGCTTGCCGTCGATCGCGGCGCGCAAATCATCCGGCATCGTCTCGTAGACCTGGTAGGTGCTGAGGAACCCGGTCTCGCCGCCCGCCTTGGTCACCTCGATCCCGTACAGCAGCGCGCCGGTGGGCGTGATGTCCTGGTACGACATGTCGGTGTGCCAGACCGCTTCGCCGTAGCCCAGGCTGCCGATGGATTCGCCGTCGACCTTGATGTTGGACATCACGGTCATGTCGGGATAGCCCTCGATCCAGGGCGTGCCCTTGGTGTTGATCGGCGCCTTGTCGAGCTCGCCGAAGCGGCGGCTGAACTGCAGCAGATCGTCCTTGGTGAGATGCTGGCCGCGAAAGCGCAGCACCTGGTGGCGCATCCAGGCGTCGTGAATGCGCTGGAAGGTCTCGTCGCTCAGTGTCCCGGAGAGATCGATGCCGATGATGTCGGCACCCAACGGGCCGCCGCTCGGCACGACTTCGAAGGTTGCGGAGGTAGCAACGGTGGCTGCGGTGTCGGACATGTGGCCTCCTGCTCGCTGGCGGTGTGTGAGCCTACAATTGTACTGTGCTGCGGCCCGCCTCACCCCTTCATCCGGAGACGCCATGCCCGAGGTCACGATCGGCACCAAGCTGCGAATGAACGACGGCCACACGATTCCGTTGTTCGGTTACGGAACCTACCAGGTGCCGCCCGGCGGCAGCTGCCGCCGGGCGGTGGCGCATGCGCTGGAGCTCGGCTACCGGCACATCGATACAGCGGCGCTCTACGGTAACGAGGAGGATGTGGGCCGGGCGGTGCGCGAGTCGGGACTCTCGCGCGGCGAGATCTTCGTCACGACCAAGCTGTGGAATTCCGACCAGGGCTACAAGTCGGCCCTGAAGGCATTCGACCGGAGCCTGAATCGGCTCGGCCTGGACTATGTCGACCTGTATCTCATCCACTGGCCCGAGCCCGGCAAGCGCGCTGACTCGTGGCGCGCGCTGGTGGCATTGAATCAGCATGGGCGCGCACGATCGATCGGGGTAAGCAATTACACGATCGCGCACCTGGAAGAGTTGTTGCGGGACTCCGACGTGGTGCCGTCCAACAACCAGGTCGAGTTCAACCCCTTCCTGTACCAGCGCAAGCTGCTCGAGTACTGCACCGCCAAGGGCATCACGCTCACGGCCTACTGCCCGCTCACGCACGGCGACAAGCTCGATCATCCGGCGATCACGGCAATCGGCAAGCGTCATGGCAAGACAGGCGCGCAAGTGCTGCTGCGCTGGGCGTTGCAGCACGGCGTGATCGCGATCCCGAAATCGGCGCGCCTGGAGCGCATCGCCGAGAACGCGGCTTTGTACGATTTCGGGCTCGACGCGGACGACATGAAGAAGCTCGACGCGCTGGACGAGGGCTACCGCACGTCCTGGGATCCGACGCGCGTCCGATAAACTCGCCGGGCGCGGCCATCTGCATCCAGGCATGCGCACGGCACGATCGCTGCATCCACTTCGTCAGGATCTTCATGAACCTCGAAAAAGTCATTTTTGCCTTCGTCATCCTGCTCGCGGCCACGCTCAACTTCGGATTCGTGTACGGTGACATCGACGATCCGGCGCATCATGACATCTGGGAGCTGTTCGCTGCGGTGATCGTCAACCTGGTGGCCACGGTGCTCAAGCTCGGCGACCGCACCCAGGTCGGCGCGGTTCATCTATCGACCAGCCTGGTGGCGGTGCTGCAGCTCACGGCCGCCGCACTGGTCTGGTTCTTCGCCGTGTACCGCGGCGGGCAGGCGATCGACCCGTCCCGGATGGCGGCCATCGTGTCGTTGTCGGCGGGTGCGTTGTTCGCGAACGTGGTTTCGGTGGCGCTGATGGTGGCGGAGACCGTCATGCTGCGGCGTTAGCTGGCGTGAACAGCGTCGTCTTTCTTACCCTGCGCAAGCTGCGCGCCCCTCTGCTGATCCTGATTGGCGTCTACGCGCTCGGCATTACCGGGCTGGTGCTGATCCCGGGCGTGGACGAAGCGGGCCGCGCGCGCCCGATGAGCTTTTTTCACGCGTTCTACTTCCTCACCTACACCGCGAGCACGATCGGCTTCGGCGAGATGCCGGGCGCGTTTACCGACGCGCAGCGGTTGTGGGTCGTCGTCGTGATCTATCTCTCGGTGATCGGCTGGGCGTACACGTTGACCACGCTGCTTGCGCTCACGCGCGACAGCGCCTTCAGGGTCGCCGTGACCACCAGCGCCTTCCGCCGGCGGGTGCGGCGCCTGAGCGATCCCTACTATGTCGTGTGCGGTTACGGCGAAACGGGCACCCTGGTGTGCCGCACCCTCGATGCCATGGCCATCCGCTTCGTCGTGCTCGACATCGACTCGTCGCGGGTGAACGAGCTGGAGCTGCATCCGTATCGCGGCGATGCCGCGGCACTGACCGCCGATGCGAAGCTGCCTGAGAATCTATTGGCGGCCGGGGTGGCGTTGCCCTTCTGCCAAGGCGTATTGGCGCTGACGAACGACGAGTCGGCCAATCTGGCGGTTGCCATCACGGTCAAGCTGCTCAACCCCGCCATCCCGGTGCTTTGTCGCGCGACCCAGCCCGAGATCGAGGCCAACATGGCGTCGTTCGGCACCGACCACATCATCAACCCGTTTCGCCTGTTCGGGGAATATCTGTGGGATGCGCTGCACGCGCCCGCACTACATGTTTTGATCCAGAGGCTGACCGGCTTGCCGGGAGAAGCGTTGGCGACCGAGAGCCCGCCTCCGCACGGTCGCTGGATCGTGTGCGGCTATGGGCGCTTCGGCCGCGAGGTGGTCGAATCGTTCATGCGCGAGGGGCTGAGCTCGACCATCATCGATCCGGATCCGCCGTTTCCGGAACGCCAGCATGGTTTCCTGCAAGGACTTGGCACGGATGCGCGCACGCTGACCGAGGCGGGCGTTGCCGACGCGGTCGGGATCGTGGCCGGCACCGACGACGACATCGCCAACCTCTCGATCGCCATGACGGCGCGTGCCGAGAATCCGCGCATCTTCGTCGTCATACGGCAGAACCTGCAGGCGAATCGGGCGCTGTACCGCGCATTCGGCGCCGGGATCACCATGGTGTCCGCGGAGATCATCGCCGACGAGTGCGTTGCGCTGATCTCCACGCCCCTGCTTGCCCGGTTCCTGCATATTGCCGAGCGCCAGGACGAGGCCTGGGCAACCAGCGTGAATGCTCGATTGGAAGAGACGACGGGAGGCACTACGCCCTCGGTGTGGGCCGTGCGCGTGGATGCGGCGCACAGCCCGGCGCTCGCACGCGCGCTCGCCGGCGGCGAGGCGGTGACGCTGCGGCACTTGCGCCTGCACCCGTCGGATCGGCAACGGCCACTCGACTGCGTTCCGTTGCTCGTGCTGCGCTCGGGTGAGCCCATCGTGCTTCCGGACGAGCAGCTTCCGCTCGCGCGCCTGGACGCGGTGCTGTTCGCCGGCACGGCCGAAGCTCAGCGGCTGCAGTCGTTGATCGCGCGCAACAGCAGGGCCTGCGACTATGTGTGCCGGGGTGTCGAAATGCCCGATGGTTGGATCTGGCGCGCGCTCGCGCGCGATCGGGCGCGCGGCTCCGCGGAAAGTCACGGTTAGCTATCGAGCGTTCCTTCTTTCATGTCACGCTCGTCCCTCACTTGCAGTGCGCGCATCGGCATGCAGGCCGATGCCGTTCGGCCGGCGCGGACCATGGTCCGCGAATTCCCGGCCTCACCCCCCAACCCCTCTCCCGAGGGGAGAGGGGAGCTTCGTATGCGCGCCAGGCGGGCGGGTTCGTGGTAGGGGAGGAGCCCTATTGATCGCGGTGGGAAGCGGCGAGGCTGAAACGATGAGGCTCCCTTCTCCCTCCGGGAGAAGGGCTGGGGAGGAGGGAGGGCCTGCGCTTCGTGCTCAGCCGCGCGTCGCTTTCCATGCGCTGGTCGAGCCGCCGGATTTGACCGTCCCCTCGATCGTGTTGCCGTCGACGCGCCCGGTGAATTCCGCGCCGCCCGCGGTGAAGCTGATCCGATCGCCGTGCAGCCGCCCGTTGAGCATGACGGGGCCGTTCGAGGTCCTGACGTTGCCGCCGATCTTCTGGAAGGTCTGCGTAAGCTCCAGGTCACCTTGTGCGGACTTCCACTGGCCTTCCACCTTGGCCGGCACGATCCACAGCAGCGCGGTGCGATAGTAGCCGCTCGCCTCGGAAACCGTGCTGGTCTCGTCGGCCTCCCACTCGCCCATGGTGAAGGTGTTCGAGACCACGCGTGTGCCCGGCTTCATGTCGAGAATCGTCGGCCGCAGCCGCAGGTTGATGTCCGGCAGCAGGAACATCGTGATGACGCTCGCCCCGGAGAAATCCGTCTCGAACAGGTCGGCCTTGCGAAATTCGACCTTGCCGGCCACGCCTTCCTTCTCGGCGTTGCGCTTGGAGAGCTCGACCATCTCGGGGTTGTATTCGATGCCGGTCGCGTGCACGCCCCGCTTGGCGGCGGTGATGACGGTACGTCCGTCGCCGGAGCCGAGATCCATCAGATAGTCGTTCGGCGTGACCTTGGCCATGTCGAGCATACGATCGACCAGCGCCTGGGGTGTGGGCACCCAGACCACGTCCTTCCCTTCCTGGCCGACCTGAGGCTCGTAGGCGCCGGGCTTGGCGGGCTGGGCCTGCGCAAAGGCGCCGATCGTGACGCCGACGAGGAGCGTGAATGCGATGTGACGCACCAGCTTTGCAGCAGTAGTCGTGGGCCGTGCAGCAGTCATGGGCGATTCCTGGCGTAAATGAAGAATGAGTCGATCGGACGTACGTGTCGTGCCGATGATACCCCGACGCGACCGGCCGCCCGCGCGCGTGCAGGCCGACGTTCAAATCGGAGTTGGCGATGACTCGCTCGATCACTTCATTTGCGCAAGCACTGGTTCCGATTCGGGCCGGCGTGGGTAGCGATATCCGGGCTAGCTCGGCGCCGGCAGCCCGAGCGTTTCGGCCAACCAGTGCGAGACGACGCCCGCCACGTGCGCTTCGCGCCCATTGTAGAAGTGATCGCAGTTCTCGATGAGACGCACGCGACACGGCCCGCCGGCGGCAGCCTGGAATTCCTCGGCCGGATAGCGGTCGCGGTCTTCCTTGTCGCCGCGGATCGCGAGCACCGGACACGTGATCCGGGGTGCCAGCGCGATCGTGTCGGGCACGGCTGCGAGCCGGTCGAGGAAGCTCTCGGCGCTGATCACGTACCACCAGCCGGGCATGAACATGAGGCTGCGCCCGCGCCCCTGCGTCACGAGCTCCTTCGCCCGCGCAGTCAGCTCGGCGAGCTGGTCGCCTGCGAACAGATTTTCGCTGCCCCCGGAGGTGTCCTGCCTCGCGCCGCCGCGCCCCGCCGACAGCAAGACCAGGGCAGGGGTCTGCGGGTGATCGACCACGTGGCGCGTGCCCAGCATGCCGCCGTTGCTGTGGCCGATGACGACCGGGGCCGCCTGGCCGCGCTCGGCCAGCCAGCGTGCGGCGATGCGATTGTCCTCGATCGCCTCGGCCGTGGTCTGGAACGCGCCGCCCTGCGCGATACGGCTATCACGGGTGCTGAGGATGTCGTGACCGCGGCGGTTGAAGGCGACGAAAGCGAGTCCCAGGCGCTCTAGCACGGGCGGGAGAAAACGCGCCGCGCCGACGTAGAAGTTCATCGTGTTGCCGTGGAAGTAGAGCGCCGCGCCCCTGACCGGGGTCGAGTCCGGCGTGTACATCACGCCATCGAGTGGCGTCGTGTCGGTCGGGATCGAGATCAACTCGGTTTTCATGCCCCACCCCTGGCTTCGTCGCATGCCGAAAGCGTTTCGCCTATACTGCCCAGCCTGGAGCGCGTTGGCAATGCGGGCTCGTTCGCCTGCAGCGGCGTGTTCGGCGCGTTCCCCCGAAATTGAGCGACAGATGATGGCCCCTGCCGCTTCGCCGCGACCGGGGAGGCGTATCGCAGCGAGAGACCTATGTACGAACGAGAAGGCTTCCGAGGCTATCTGGACCGGCTGCGCAGCCGCAACCAGTTGCTCGACCTGCACGAGCCGGTGGACAGCCGGCACATCGCGACCCTGGTCGA
>WHTS01000042.1 GCA_009377585.1 Betaproteobacteria bacterium | reverse complement strand
GTGCAGCCGCGCCGAGATCGGCCGGCGCTTTCTCGCCGGCCAGGCGGTCAAGATGGACGAGCCACCGGAGGACTCGCTGTTCGACCGCATCATGAACGGCCTGCTCGGCAAGCTGCGCCTGTCGGGGCGCCCGGCGCTGTTCGCACAGTAGACGACCAACAAAAAAGGGGCCGAGGCTCGAATTCCTCGGACAGCATAAAGTCAGCAGGCCACCGCCAATTCGAGCCTGGCCCCTTTTTTCTCAAGCCGGTGTAGCATGTCGCATTCCGCCACAGGAGGACGGCATGACGCTTCGTTTTCGCAGCCTCACGCCCTGCATCGGCGCCGACGTCGAAGGCATCGACCTGCGCACGGCACTCACACAACAACAGGCCGAGGCGATCCACGAGGGCATGGACCGCCATGCCGTGCTCGTATTTCGCGGCCAGGCGCTCACCAACGAGCAACATCTCGCCTTCACCCGCTCGCTCGGCGACATGGAGGATGCGCGCGGCTCGAGCCTGCGCAACGCGGCCGATTTCCGCCTGCCGACCACGTTCGCCGACGTGTCGAACCTGGACGGCAATCATCAACCGTTCGGCGCGAATGACCGGCGGCGCCTGTTCGCGATCGGCAACCGGCTATGGCATTCCGATTCGTCGTTCAAGACGATTCCCGCCAAATACTCGCTGCTGCGCGCGCTGAGCATTCCGTCCAAGGGCGGCAACACCGAGTTCGCGCACATGGGCGCGGCTTATGAAGCGCTCGACGCCGAGATCAAGGTGCTGATCGAAGACCTTGTGTGCGAGCATTCGCAGCTCTACTCGCGCGAATCGATCGGCTTCACCGAATTCACGCCGGAAGAGCGCGAACGCTTCAAGCCGGTGCGGCAGCGCCTGGTGCGCACGCTGCCTCGAACCGGCCGCAAATCGATCTATCTCTCCTCGCATGCCGGCAAGATCGTCGGCTGGCAGCTGCCCGAAGCGCGCTTGCTGCTGCGCGATCTCACCGAGCATGCCACCCAGCGCGAGTTCGTCTACTCGCACCAATGGCAGGTGCACGACCTGGTGATGTGGGACAACCGCCAGACGATGCACCGCGCCCGGCCCTTTCCCGCCGATGAACCGCGCGACATGCGCCGCACGACGCTCAAGGCCGAGGCGCCCACCGTGGTGGAACCGGCGCTCGCCTGAGCCGTCCCTCAGGCGCGCAATCGCGGTGAAGGCGACGCACTTCGAGCGAACGCGGGCATGAGTCGAGGCGCGCCGATCGACGTTCGTCACGACGGCGGCATCGCGACGCTCACGCTCAACGGCGACAAGTCGGTCAACGTGATGGGGAGCGCGCTGGTGCGCACCTTGGTGCGCGAGCTGGAAGCGTTGCGCCAGGACGCGAGTCTGCGCCTGGTGGTGCTTTCCGGCCCGCACGGCGGCTCCTTCCAGGGCGGCGTCGACATCGCGGAGATGGCGCGCTTCGATGCCGATAGCGCGCGCGAGTTCATCACCTTGCTGCACCAGGCCTGTCACGGCTTGCGCACGTTGCCGGTGCCGTGCATCGCTCGCATCGAAGGCTACTGCCTCGGCGGCGGGATGGAGCTTGCTGCAGCCTGCGATCTGCGCATCGGCGCCGAAGACAGCCGCTACGGCATGCCCGAAGTGCAGGTCGGATTGCCGTCGGTGATCGAAGCGCGCCTGCTGCCGACGCTCATCGGCTGGGGCAAGACCCGCGAGCTGCTCTATCGCGGCCATCTCGTCGACGCGCAAGAAGCGTATCGCATCGGTTACCTGCAGGGGCTTGCACCGGCAAACGAGCTCGACGCGATGCTGCAACTCTGGGCCGAGGATATTCTGCGCGCCGATCCGGCCGCGATCCGCTCCCAGAAGCGACTGATCGAAACCTGGCTCGAAACGGCACCGGCCGTCGGCATCCAGGCGAGCATCGATGCCTTCAGCGCAACATTCCACGCGCGCGCTGCGAACGAACGGCTGGCCGCGTTCGTCGCGCGCCAGCGCAAACCCACTTCGACCGACCCGGACGCCTAGCTATTCAGGAACGACCGAGAAATGCCGGCCGCACCTACCACGAAAGCGCAAACCGCGGTGGAGACGGTAGGCCGACGCCGCACTGCGGCATTCCTGCAGGATCAACGTTTAATTCCCGCCTCTCGTATCACCTTCGTCCACTTGGCCACTTCGGCCGCATAGAGCTTCTTGCGATGAACTGGAAGAAGGGGAAGCCTCCGCGAGATTTCGTGGGCTTCGCCATCGAGTACAAAGAGCCGGGTGGCGACAAGTTCTACGCGCTGAAGAATCGCATCTGCTTTCCCGGCCGCGATCGCGAGGTGAATCCCAACAGATTGACGACACGGCTCTCTCCCATCCAGAAGTTCCGCTGGGTGCACTTCCCCAGGAACGCCGAGCTCGACCGGGACTTTATCTACCGGGTCACGCCGGTATTCATGGATGAAGAAGAGATCCTTAGTTATGGCGAGGCCCAGACGGTGCCCATCGAGCTCCGGCGAGAGACTTACCCCGGCAAGCTCAACGTGACCTTCACCCGAGGATTTGTCTCGTCGCAACCTTCGTCGACAAGTACGTGCGAAGGGGGCGGGGAATGAACACCTTGATCCCGGTATCGGCAAAGAAGGGATTGGACTTCTCTCCGTCGCACCCTAAAGCAGAGAGCGCCCTCGCATGGATGGGATTCGAGGCGCGCGACGCCATTCTCGAAGTGCTCGACGAGGCAATTGCGGACAAAAGCGCGGAAGTCGAGGTTGTTGCCTACGATCTGAGCGAACGCGAGGTATACACACGCCTGTCGAAGCTTGGCAGACGGCTGCGGATCATCATCGACGACAGCAAGGAACACGGCGACCCGGACTCTGGTGAGTCAGTCGCCGAGCGTCGTTTGAAGAAGGCAGGCGCTCAGGTGAAGCGCCACCACATGAGCAATCTCCAGCACAACAAGACCATCGTCGTAGATGGCAAGAAATGCAAAGCCGTGGTCTGCGGATCCACGAACTATACTTGGCGTGGCTTTTTCGTGCAAAACAACAACGCGGTCATCTTGCGTGGGCCAGGCCCGGTAAAGGTCTTTCGGGCGGCCTTCGAGAGTTATATGCAGCACGACCGCGCGCGCGATTTCGGGGTGACGACGAGCGCAAGTAAGTGGATCAGACTTGGGATCGCTGGCATCCGCGCTGAAGTGACGTTCTCGCCGCACGCCCATGACAATGCGGTTCTCGATGGCATCGCCGATGACGTTTCGAAAGGGACGAAATCCTCGCTTCTGTACTCCCTCGCCTTCATCGCTCAGACGAAGGGCTCGATCCGGGAGGCAGTCACCCAAATCGCAAAGAACAAGAAAATCTTCGTCTACGGTATGGCCGACCGCCGGGTTGGCGGCATCGAACTGCGGACCCCCGACGGCAATCTTCCTCCGGTTTTCCCCGCGGCGCTGAAGAAGGACCTGCCGGAGCCGTTCAAGAGCGAACCCGACGGCCTCTCAAACGGACGAGGCACTCGTATGCACCACAAATTCATCGGGCGGATCGCGGGAGGACTGCTTTACGGTCGCCTTGCTCGATGTGTGCACCCGGCCGAGGGCAGTCGCTGACTTGAAGCCCTGGTATCCGTGTTTGCGGGACCGATCCTCGATACCATTGAGCCGCCCGGAAATCGCAGGATTCGCAAATGCAGGCGGCTGCGACGAGCGATTCTGCGGCGCTCCACGTCTCCATTACTCTTCGAATAGTTCCCCGAAGAGCTCCTTGATCTTTCCCTGCAGTTCCTCCAGCGTGCGGCGCCCTTTGGCGGTGGCCGTGTAGTACTTGCGCACCTTGCCCGACACGACTTCGTGTTCGCACTTGAGCAGACCCGACTGCTCCATGCCGTGGAGAATCGGGTAGAGCGTGCCCGGACTGAGATCGTAGCCGTGTCGACGCAGTTCCTCGATCATCGCCAGGCCGTAGACCGCTTCCTTCGCCGCATGATGAAGGATGTGCACACGAACGAAGGACAGCATTACGTCGCGGATGATTGCGCTTTTCATTGATATCGGTTTACGATAATGCCCAACGATAACGGCACTCGGCGAGATGGCAGCATTTACTGGTCGACTTGTCGCGAAGCATCGGACGGCATAGTTAGGCCGTCCCTACGGGGGATTGTAAGTCGGTTGCTGGCTACGGTCACAAGGGAGGGCAATGAACGTGTCTGAAGCACCATCGCAATCGAGCTCGGGAACCGGATCAGCGTTCGAAGTGTTCAAGGTCTTTCTCATGCTAGGCTGCACGTCGTTCGGCGGCCCCATTGCGCATCTCGGTTACTTCCGCGAGGAGTTCGTCGCGCGCCGCAAGTGGCTAGAGGAACGCGTCTACGCAGACCTGGTGGCGCTGTGCCAGTTCACTCCTGGGCCCGCGAGCAGCAAGGTCGGCATCGGCATCGGGCTTTCACGCGCCGGGCTGCCCGGAGCACTGGCGGCGTGGATCGGTTTTACGCTTCCGTCCGCGCTTGCCTTGATCCTTTTCGCGTTCGGCGTCGAGTCCTTCGCGAAGGACTCCGATGCCGGCTGGCTGCACGGACTCAAAGTCGTCGCGGTCGCGATCGTGGCGCAGGCGGTATGGGGTATGGCGCGTAATCTCACACCGGATGCTCAGCGATTCACCCTCGCAGTGGGGGCCTCCATCATCGCAATGCTTTCTCCGACCACATGGGGGCAAGTCGGCGCCATTCTAGTCGGGGCGCTCGTCGGCGTTTTATGGCTGGGTGCCAAGGTGGACGACAGCCATGTCGCCATGCGCATATCGCTCGGTAAGACAGCTGGCGCCGTTAGTCTTGCCTTGTTCTTCGCACTGTTGATCGGGCTGCCGATATTCGCGGCCGTCTACCCGAGCCAGTCGCTCGCCTTGTTCGACAGCTTCTACCGATCGGGGTCGCTGGTGTTCGGCGGAGGCCACGTAGTCCTGCCGTTGCTGCAGTCGGAGGTCGTGCCGACGGGCTGGGTGTCAAACGACGCCTTCCTCGCTGGGTATGGTGCTGCCCAGGCCGTGCCGGGGCCGCTCTTTACGTTTGCGGCCTATCTTGGGGCGATCATGGGGCCCGAACCGAGTGGGTGGGCAGGGGCCGCACTGTGCACCGCCGCCATCTTCCTCCCAGCGCTTTTGCTGACTATCGGCGTGCTCCCCTTCTGGGACGATCTGCGTCGTTTCCGCACCGTGCGCTCAGCGCTGGTGGGCGTCAATGCGGCCGTCGTTGGGCTCCTGCTCGCCGCGTTGTATCACCCAGTGTGGACCAGTGCGATCCACTCGCCTCCCGATTTTGCTTTTGGGCTGGTGGCCTTCGCGCTGCTTGTCTTCTGGAAGACGCCGCCTTGGCTGGTTGTCATACTGAGCGCAGTCACCGGCTGGGGGCTTGAGCACGTACTGCAGTGACCGGCCACGCACCGCCACCATCGTTCTGATGTCGAAGGAGCTACGCAATGGTATTCGCCGTCGTGTGCGCAACCGCGCTGCTGGCTTCGATGCTGACCTTCTTCTCGGGCTTTGGGCTGGGCACGTTGCTGCTCCCTGCGTTCGTTCTCTTCTTTCCGGTCGAGAAGGCGATTGCGCTCACGGCGATCGTGCATTTTCTGAATGGGGGATTCAAGCTCGTACTCGTGCGGCGTCATATCGATTTTGGCATTGCGATTCGTTTCGGACTGCCTGCGATCGTAGCTGCCTATTTCGGTGCGCAGTTGCTGCTCGTGGCGGCCGAAGCCGCCCCATTGGCGAGCTATACGATGTTGGATCGAACATTCGTCGCGACGCCGTTGAAGTTTATCGTCGGCGCACTGCTTCTCGTCTTCTCCCTGCTCGAGGTCGCACCACGGCTTCGCGATTTGGCCTTCCCCGCGAACTTTCTACCCGTCGGCGGACTACTGAGCGGCTTCTTCGGTGGCTTGTCGGGCATGCAGGGCGCTTTGCGGTCTGCCCTTGATCAAAGCGGGCCTGACCAAGGAGGCCTACATCGCCACGGGGGCCGCCGTGGCATTTGTTATCGACATTGTCCGGCTGAGCGTCTACTGGCAGACGTTCGCGAGCACTCGGTCACGTTCGGAATATATCTTGCTTGCTTTAGCCGCATTCGCGGCATTCCTCGGAGCTTGGCTGGGCAGTCGACTGCTGAAGAAGGTGACGTTGGTAAGCATCCAGTACATTGTGTCGGCGCTGCTGGTCGTGGTGGCCTTGGGCATGATGTGCTGGACGAGCTCGAGGTGGGCATCGCGTGCATGGGAGTGATCGAGCGGTCGTTCGCACGTATCTCCGCTTCCATCGGCAGCGGCGTCGTGCAGCGCGGCTGGCTGAGTGCAGAAATCCTGATTCACTACAAACTGCACGCCGAGATCGACGAGCGCCATGCCGAAGAGTTCTTCGCGGTGATCGAGCCACGCTGGGACGATCCCGATCGCCGATACTACATCGAGCAAGGCCTGCAGCTCGGCGTTCATATCTTCGACAACCTGTATCGGAGCCTATTTCTCCGCTCGTCGGAGGTGCATGCGCAAGGCGCGTAGGTGGCATAATTTGCGTACTTGCGCCTCCGCGCCATTGAAGGCGAAGATGCGCGTCTTTACCAGCGATCGGGAATCCACATGAGCGACTCAGCCAAGGGGCAGCAAGGAACACTCGTGGTCATATGCACGATGTCGTGCAAAGAGGCCCTGATCGAGCTCGTGCCGGTGTTCGAGCGCGAGAACGGTTACACGGTCGACATCACCTATGGGGCAGGACCGGAGCTCGCCAAGAAGATCAGTGGTGGCATACCTGCGGACATTTTCGTCGGCCCCGAGGAATTTTCCGGACCGCTCATCGACGAAGGCCGTCTCGTCGGCAGCAGTCGCACCGCATTCGCGCATTCCAGCGCCGCAGTCGCGGTAAAGGAAGGTACAACCAAGCCGGACATCAGCTCGCCGCAGAAGCTGAAGGAAGCGCTGCTCGCGGCGAAGGCGGTCTGTTACAGCCGTGGCGCGAGCGGTATTCACTTCCTCCAGGCTTGCGAACGGCTCGGAATCGCTGACGCCGTCGCAGCGAAGCTCGTCAAACCGCGCCCCGGCGAGATGGTCGGTCCGGTGCTGGTGCGCGGTGAGGCCGATATCGGCGTGCAGCAGCCCGCCGAGCTGCTGCCGGTTGCGGGCATCACGATCATCGGTCCGCTGCCGGCCGAGCTTCGGCAGACCATCGTATATGGCGCGACCGTGTTCACCGGCTCGACGCAGCACGCAGGCAATCGGGCGTTCGTCGATTTCATGCGCTCGCATGCCGCTCGCGAAGTGTTGCACGAGACGGGACTTGATCCCGTGTAGCGTTCCTTTGTCGCCCATGCTTCGCTGCGGTCTCGCGATACTCCTGCTATGGACGGCGGCTGCGTGTGCCGACGAGCGCGCGGCCGGCGCCACTGCGCCCAGTCGCTGGGCAAACGCCATGCGCGATTTCGCGGCGATGGACCGGTTGAAGCCGCCGCGCCCGGGCGCTGTCATATTCGTCGGCAGTTCCTCGGTACGGTTATGGCAGGGCCTCGAAGGTCAATTCGGCAGTACCGTGGTGCTGAAGCGTGGCTTCGGCGGCGCCCGTCTATCCGATTGCATCGAGCACCTCGATCAATTGGTCGTCAAGTACCGGCCGCGCCTGGTATTGCTCTATGCGGGCGATAACGACCTTGCCGAAGGCACCTCGCCGCGCGAAGTGCTGCGGCGATTCGCGGCGTTCGCCGAGCGCATTCAGCAGCGCCTGCCCGCCGCCCGGCTGGCATTCATTTCGATCAAGCCGAGCCCTGCCCGGCAAGCGCTGCTGCAGCAGGCGCGCATCACGAACCGATTGATCGAATCCTACGTTCGTGGCCGGCCGCGACTGGCTTACGTGGACGTATTCGGTGCGATGCTGGGCAGCGACGGGCTACCGCGCGGAGAGCTTTTCGCCCCCGACGGCCTGCATCTGAACGCCAAGGGCTATGCCCTGTGGCGATCGGCCCTTGCGCCCGTTCTCCGACGCTACCCAGGCGACGAAACCGACGATGAACAGCGTGCCGCCTACCAGACCGAGCTCGGTCCAGATGGACAGCTGATCGGCGTTGTCGCCAATCACGCTGAGGGCTATTAGCACGACGACCAGGTGCGCACAGAACGCCGGCAGCGATTGCCTGCCCAGAAGTTGCAGGCCGGGCGCACGCGCCAGCGGAGCAAGCCGCGGGCCAAAGTGCATCAGCACGACCGCCAGCGCGAAGAAGTTCAGCATCCGCAGCGGGCCCAGGTGCCACTTGTCGAACAGGACGTCGAGCTGCGGCACGCCGGGGAAAGGCGCCTGCCCCACGGCGTGACGCCACAGCATGCACCCGAGGGCCACGAATAGCGCGACCGCCGCAATCCGGGCGGCGAAGCGCGCAGACACCCAAGGTGACCGGCCCGTCGCAAGCGCTCGTCTCGCACCGAGGCAGAGGCCCAACGTCCATACGAACTGCCAGGCCCACAGGTCGAAGGCGCCATTCTGGTCCAGAGGCACTCGATGGTGGATCGATTTCGCCACCGCAGCGTACGCGACGTCGTTCAATCCGAACTGGGCAGCAATCCACAGCGAGGCGCTCAACGCGATCACCACGGCCTTTCCACCGGGACGCATCGCCAGCGGAAGGACCAGCGGCGAGGCCGCCATGAAGAGCACGTACATGGGCAGGATGTCGAGCAACGGCGGCGTATAGATCAATGCAGCGCTGGTCCAGAGCGCGGTCCACGGCTCCTGCAGATAGAAGGAGATCAAGTTGGTGATCGCCTGGCGCTCGGACCGAATCCCGATCCAGGCGATGATGGTGAAGAGAAAGGCCAGCATGGCCACATGAGAGCGGTAGACCACTGCGGCACGCCGCCACAGCGCCTTGCGCATTTCGGCCTGCCCGAATCTCCGTGCGCGACCGGAATACACCACTCCGACGAGATAAGCGGACAGGAATACGAAGCCTTCGGCGGCGGAAACGAAGCCGAACGGCTGCCCGAGCCATTCGGCGAAGCGCGTCGGCAGATGGCTCACGCACATGAGCACCAGCATCAAGCCGCGCAATGCATCGATCTCGGGCTGCCGCGTCATCGGGAGACCTCCGGGAAGCGATAGGGGCGTCCGTCACAGCAACGCCTGCTGCGTGACGTTCTTTTTAACCCCCTTCGCTTACGCCTCGCTTACTTTGGACGCTGCTCTACCTGGCATTGGGGCTTACGTGTCAGCAGCCCGCGAGCAGCCAGCCGCACGAGCTCTCGACGGTGACCGGGGCTGAACGACCGACCCCGTTTCCGTACGGTCAGGATTAGAGGGCATGCACGTCCGGTACTCCGTATTTGCCCGCACTACCTGCTCCCAGTATTCTTCGGAACTCGACTACGGATGATGGATGAAGGAATGAAACTCAACGCATGCTCTTGGCGGCTCCGCGCGGCTGTTGCGTTCGCCGGCGCCGTTTTCTCCGCTTCGCCCGTGCTTGCGCAGGGCAAGAAGGATGTTTCCAACTATCCCACGCGGCCGGTGCGCTTCATCACCCCCGCGGCTCCAGGCGGCACGACCGACATCCTGGCGCGGCTCTTCAGTGACCGGCTCACGCGCAATCTGAAACAGCAGTTCATCGTCGACAATCGCGCCAGTGCTTCCGGCGTATTGGCTGCCGAGCTGACGACCAACGCGGCGCCCGACGGCCATACACTGTTCCTGCCTTACCACCAGCACATCATCAACGCAGCGCTGCTACCCAAGCTGCCGTACCACCCGATCGACGATTTCACGCCGATCACGCAGCTCACCGCGGCCGCACTGCTGCTGGTCGTGCATCCGGCCACGCCGGCGAAGGACTTCAAGGAGTTCCTGACCTGGGCCAAAAGCTATAAGGGCTCGCTCAACTTCGGATCGGCCGGCATCGGCAGCGGCGGTCATTTGTCCGGCGAGCTGTTCAAGCTGATGACCGGCGTGCAGGCGGTCCACATTCCCTACAAGGGCACCGGCCCGGCGCTGGCCGCGCTGCTGGGGCAGGAGTACCACTTCAACTTCATGGGCCTGGCGGCCGGGGCGCGCATGGCTGCCACCGGCAAGCTGCGTGCGCTCGGCATTACCTCGGCCAAGCGGGCGCCGGGCCTGCCCGATATCCCGACCATCGCCGAGCAGGGATTACCGGGCTTCGAGGTCGAAGGCTGGTACGGCGTGATGGGGCCCAAGAACATGCCGCCTGCATTGGTCCAACGCTTGCACGCCGAGCTGATCAAGATCATGCACACCCCCGAAATGCAGAAAACGCTCATCAACATGGGTTCGACCCCGATCGGCAGCACGCCACAGCAATTCAAGTCCTACCTCGTCGGCGACCTGGAGAAATGGAGCAAGGTCGTCAAGGCGAGCGGCGCGAAGGCCAACTAGGGCACTGTGCTCCGCGCCTTGCGGATACTCGAGCGACGGGGGTCTTCGGACCCCCGTTTCATTTGCCGCCGGCGATGCGCGCTGGACCACCCCGTCCGCGACCTCGTCGCGTCCAGCCCCTCCTCGACGAGGAGGGGAAGAACTGGATCTCCCCGCCTCTCACAAGGAGGGGTGGCGCGCAGCGCCACGGCGGTGTGGTTGACGCACTCGTACCGCCTACTTCTCGTTGCTCCTCGACGAGGAGGGGAGTGCGTTGGTTTCCCCTCCTCTCAGGAGGAGGGGTGGCGCGGAGCGCCGGGGTGGTGTGGTTGGCGCACGCGCGTGCCGCCTAGTCATTCCCGCGGCGGCGGGAATCCAGGCAGCACGTCGCTCTTCGGAATTTCCACCGCTGCGGCAGCAAGGCTGCCGGACGCGGGCAGCACTTGGTGGCGCGAGCGGCGCACGAGCCAGCGTGCGATCAGCATGCCAGGCACGAGCAACACCAGCGCCGCGGCCAGCATCTCGGTATGCCCGAAAGGCATGATGCCGCCACCCGGCGCCGCGAGGATGAGGCCGCCGATCATGAGCAGGGCGCGTAGCGGCATCTGCGCCCGTCCGGTCGCCTGCATGTTGCCCACGCCGAGCTGGTAACCCTGCAGTCCGCCGCAGATGAAGATCACGCCGATGCCTGCCGTGAGCGTGACCAGCAGCGATTCCCACCACGGCCCCTGCAGCACGAACGCGGGATTGAGCACGAAGAAAAATGGAATGAAGTAGATGATCGAGCCGATGCGCATCGACTCCCATCCGGTCTGCATCGGCGGCGAATTGGCGATGCCCGCGGCGGCGAACGACGCGATCGCCACCGGCGGGGTGATCGCGGAAAGCATCCCCCAGTAGAACACGAACATGTGCACGGCCATCTTGTTGAGTCCCGCCTGCTCCAGTGCCGGACCGATCAGGATGGCGAGGAAGATGTAGCACGCGGTCGTGGTCAGGCCGAGCCCGAGCACCAGGCTCGTCACCGCGGTCATCGCGAGCAGCAGCAATGCGTTGTTGCCAGCGATGGTCAACATGTCGTTGGCGAGACTGGAGATGACGCCGGTGAGCGAAAACGCGCCGATCAGAAGGCCGCACCCGGCCAGGATCCCGACCAGCTCGACGAAGGTCCTGCCGTTGACTTCGAGGAAGGCCACGAGCGCTCGCCACCCCCAACGTTCGCGATTGAACAGCTGATTCAACACCAGCAACAGCGCCGTGGCGTAGAACGGCGCGTGGCTCTCGCGCTTCATCACCAGCAGCATGAAAATCAGCAGCACGATCACGAAGGCGTAGTACCAGCCGTCCTTGATCGACGCCCACAGGCTCGGCAATTCCTCGCGCGGCAGCCCCTGCAAGCCGTGCCGCGCCGCATAGGCATCCACCTGCATGAAGAGCCCGAAGTAATAGAGCGCGGCCGGAATAGTCGCGGCGAGCGCCACCTGCGCGTAACTGATGTTGAGAAACTGCGCCATGACGAATGCGGTTGCGCCCATGACCGGGGGTGCGAGCACCGCACCGGTGGAGGCGCATGCTTCGATGGCGGCCGCGTAGCTCGAGCGGAATCCGGTGCGCTTCATGACCGGGATGGTCATCGTGCCCGCGGTGAGGACGTTGCTGACCACCGACCCCGACATCATGCCGAGCAGCGCGCTCGAGAAGATGCAGACCTTCGCCGCGCCGCCGCGAAACGTGCCGCACAATGCGAACGCGACGTTGATGAAGAAGCGCCCTGCCCCGGTCATCATCAGCGCCGTGCCGAACACAAGAAAGCCGATCACCGTTTCGGCGAACGCCTGGATGGGAATTCCGAGCAGGCTTTCCACCGACAGCATGTGGTAGGCGCTGGCCTGCTCGGGCGTCGATTGCGTGCCCTTGAGCGGCCCGAGCCAACCGGCGTCGGCGAACAGCGGATAGAACGTGAAGGGGGCGACCGACAGGAGCAGCCCCCAGCCTCCGGTGCGCCGCAGTCCCTCCAAGAGCAGCGCCCACAGGACGTAACCGGCCCAGATGACCGTCTCGGGCGCGCCGCCGAATTCCCAGCCCAGCTCGGCCGCCTTGCGGATGTTGAGCATGAGCAGCACGCTGACCGCGATCGTGAGCACGAACAGCACCGTGTCGTACCAGGGCACGCGCGTCAGCGATGCGCGCGGGCTGCCGGGGAAGACCACGAACACGAACGGCAGCATCACCAGCACGAGCGCGTAGTAGTACTCGGTATTGAGCGGGGTAAAGCCGACGAAGAAGCGCAGGACGAATTGCTGGTTGATGCAAAGGAAGATCGTGAACGCCGCAGCGCCGATCAGCAGCCAGCGCCACACGCCGCGAAGCGAACGGATGCGCCGCGTCTCGGCCTCGACCGGCGCGGCGTGGGGATCGTCGAACGCGGGCGCTGCGCCTGGACTGTCGGCCATCGGCAGCCTGCGTGGATCGCTATTCGAAGATCGCGTCCATGCCCGCTTTCTTCAGCGCCTGCGCCCGGGCAGCCATCCAGCCCTTGCGGAAGGCGTCGCGGTCCTCGGGCGGATTGGTCTTGAGATAGGCTGCCCATGCCGAGCCGAGAACGTCCTGGCGCTTGACCAGCATCTGCTGGTGCGACTCGTACTCGGCTTTCCACGCGCCCGCCTCCTTCACGGCGCGCACGGCCCCGGGATGCAGCGGCAGCACCCAGGCGAAGTTCTGGCGCGAGAGCTCGAAGCCGTCGGCGCCGGGCGCCCCGTCCTTGTAGGCGGCATAGTCGACGATCATCGCCTTGGTGAAGCCATGGACGAAGTCGGCCGACTGGTTCGCATACGCGACGAAGATCGGATACGGATAGTTCGGCAGCTCGATCGGCGATTGCGGGCTTGCGCCGACCCCGCAGGTTGCCTTGTGCGGCGCATAGTAGGGTCCGAACTTGTGCAGGCGGTCCCAGCCCGCCTTGTCCGCCGCGGGCGTGGGCGGGTAAACGAGGCCCCGAGGCGAGGCTTCGACTTCCTTGGCCTGGCCCGAGATGGTCGATGCGATCGCGGCATCGACCTCGTTGTTGACCATCCCCTTCCACGCCGCGCCGTAGCTCGAGAACTCCACCAGCTTCACGTCGTTGCGCGTGAGCCCGCCGAAGGCCAGCACGGCAAAGGCGTTCTGGTTGAGCGACGGTGCGCCCACCACCATGCCGACGCGCTTGCCCTTGAGATCCTTGATCTCCTTTACGCCCGTGTCCTTCGCCACGCCGAGCGAGATCGCGTTGCACGCGCTGGAGGCGAGCATCAGCCTGAGCGGCTGCGGCCCCCATTCCTTCACCGCGAACTCGAACACGCCTTCCTGGGCGAAGTAGGAGCCGATGCCCATGGCGGAGGCCTGCGCCCGCCCGCCCTTGAGCGGTTGCAGGCGCGCGACGTCGTTGCCGGCCGGCAGCACGCGCACGTCACTGCCTTGCTTGTCCTTGATGGCCTTGCCGATGGCAACCGCCATGTTGAAGCCGGACGAGCCGGTATCGTACGCGGTCAGGGTGATGGTCGGGGGAAGCTTGATGTCCGCTGCCTGCGTGGGAAATGCGGCGGGAAATGCCGCGGAAAGCACGAGCGCGGCGATGCGGGCGTGTCGTTTCACGGTTCTCCTCCTGTACCGTCGTACCGTCGAATGCTGCTTAGGCAACGTACTCTAGCACGCCCGGCTCGATCGACCCCATCCGCCACCCGGTTCAGCATCACCCGGACAGCTCCGTACGGCCTGGTGTATGATTTTCGCCCGCTGCAACACCAACAGGAGGTGGGCCATGTCAACCGCAAAGTCGCGTTCTTGCCTTGCTCTCGTCATACCGGTCGTTGCACTGTCGAGCCTGGGATTCGCGCTCGCCGCCTCGGCGCAGACACCGCCGAGCCAGAAAGAAGTCGATCGCCGCACATCGATGGGCGGCTACCATCCGGAACGGATGAAGAACCCGTCTCTCACCGGCCATCCCGGCAAGATGACGGTCACGCCCCCGGAGGAGATCCCGCTCAAGAGCATCCGGGTACCGCCCGGCTTCGAGGTCGAGGTGTGGGCGCACGGCAATCCGGGTGCACGCATGATGGCCCGGGGCGACAAGGGCACGGTATTCCAGGGCTCGCGCACGATCGGGCGCGTGTACGCCACCATGGACCAGGACGGCAAGCGCACGTCGCGCGTCATCGCGGAAAAACTCGTTCAGCCCAATGGCGTGCTGTTCCACAACGGCTCGCTCTATGTCGCGGCGATCAACAAGGTGATGCGCTACGACAAAATCGAGGAGGAATTGGCCAAGGGCAACGTACCGACCCCGGTGGATCTGACCGATGCCTTCAAGCTGCCGCCGGAGGTCCATCACAACTGGAAGTTTCTTGCCTTCGGTCCCGACAAGAAGATCTACATCCCGGTCGGCTCGCCGTGCAACTTGTGCGAGATCAATCCGGGCATCCACGGCCAGATTCGCCGCTACAACCTCGACGGTTCCGGCATGGAGATCGTGGCGCGCGGCGTGCGCAACAGCGTCGGCTTCGACTTCCATCCCAAGACCGGCGAGCTGTGGTTCACGGACAACGGTCGCGACTGGGCCGGCGAAGATGTCTTCGAGGAAGAGCTGAACCGCGTGCCGGCGAAGCTGGTCGGGGCGCATTTCGGCTTCCCGTATTGCCACGCCAATGGGCAGCCGGATCCGGACATCAAGGTGCCGAACGCCTGCAACAACGTCGTCTTGCCGGTCACGACCCTGGGCGCGCATGCGGCCGCGCTCGGCATGCGCTTCTACACCGGCGCCATGTTCCCGGCGGATTTTCGCGAATCCATCTTCGTCGCACGGCGCGGCTCGTGGAACCGCACCGAGAAGTTCGGTTACGACGTAGTCAACGTGCGCGTCGGCGCCGACGGGAAGAACGCCAAGGTGATGCCCTTCATGACCGGGTTCCTCGACAAGCAGAAGAACGAGTTCTGGGGCCGTCCGGTGGACGTACTGCAGATGCCCGACGGCTCGATCCTGGTCGCCGACGAGCAGGTGGGCGCCATTTATCGCGTCAGCTATTCGCGTTAACGAGCAAAGCCCCCCTCTCCGGTTGGGAGGTGTTTGGAGCTCGATCGAGCGTGTCAGGCATTTTTGGAAAGCTCGATAACTTGTTTCGCGTTCGAGCGTGGCGGACGAGCACTGCCCGCCACGCCTTATTCCTGCTCGGCATGGCGCTGGCGTGCGGCCCGTCGGCCGCGCAGAAGAGCGCCGATCCGGCGCGCGGAGCGGCTAAGGCCGCCGCTTGCCTCGCCTGTCATGGCTCGGCCGAAAAGCCCGCACAAGCCGGCGTGCCGCTGCTCGCCGGCCAGCATCACGAATTCCTCGTGCTGCAGATGTTCTATCTGCGCGAAGGGCTGCGCGACGTGCCGCAGATGGCGGGGATGCTCAAAGGCTATGCAGACCGCGATCTCGAAGACGTCGCCGCCTACTTTGCCCGGCAGAGTCTTCCGGGGCGGAAATCCTCGACCAACGGCGCGTTGCGGGCCCGCGGCGAAGACGTGGCGAAGTCGCGCGGATGCAACGGCTGTCACCTCGACGACTACAGCGGACAGAAGCATGTGCCCCGGATAGCCAGCCAGGGCGAAGACTACCTCGTGCTTGCTCTGCAGTCGTATCGCGACAACAAGCGCACCGGCACCGATACGAGCATGAACGAAGCGATGTACCAGGTATCCGACGCGGACATCGCGGCGCTCGCACATTTTCTCGCACACCGCTGAGACGTTCATTTGCGCGCAGCGCGGTATCCGTCTCCGCCGTCGTTCCCGTGAAAACGGGAATCCAGAGCGCCGTCGTTCCCGTGAAAACGAGAATTCGAAATCGATCACTTTTCCTGGATTCCCGCGTGCGCGGGAATGACGGATTGCTCACCCGCCGTCGCGGCTATACCGCGGCTCGTCGAACATCGAGGTGATCGATACGCGCCGGATGCCAGGGTCATCCGCGAGCACGTACAGCACGTCGGTCATGAGCGACTCGAAGATGCCGCGCAGGCTGCGCGCGCCTGCCTTGTACTCGAGCGCGAGATCGGCGATCTGCTCGAACACCACCGGATCGATGGCGAGATCCACACCGTCTTCTCGCAGGATGTCTCGGTACTGGTTGTAGATCGAATCGCGCGGCTCGAGCATGATCCGCACCAGCATGTCGCGGTTGAGATCCTGCAGGCGCGCGACGATCGGGAGCCGGCCGGCGAACTCGGGAATGAGACCATAGGCACGCAGGTCCGTCGGCTTGACCTGCATATTGAGCTTCGTCAGCACCGCCGGATTGTCCGTGCCCGAGAGCGAGATGAAGCCGTACGCCTGGGTGTCGCGCAGGATGTCGTCGAGCCCGACGAACGCGCCACCGCAGATGAACAGCACCTGCGTGGTATCGACGTAGCGACCCTCGCGCAGCCGCACCGGGGCGCCCTCCATGATCTTGAGCAGCGCGTGTTGCACGCTTTCGCCGGATGCCGCGCGCGCATGGCCCGGAACGCTCTTGAGCTTGTCGATCTCGTCGATGAAGACGACGCCGCGCCCGGCCTTCGACGCATCCCCGCTGGCCTTGTCGAGCAGACGCTGCAGAATCGCCTCGATCTCGTGGTTCACGTACTCGGACTGCGCCAGCGACCCGGCGTCGGCGGTCACGAACGGAACGTCCAGCACCCGCGACAGCGTTTCGCACAGCAGCGTCTTGCCGGTGCCGGTCGAGCCGATCAGCAGGACGTTACTCTTGATGAGGGCTGCCGACTGCAGCGCCGTGCGCGCGGACTTCCTGAAGTGCCAGTAGACGGCCACGGCGAGGATCTTCTTCGCCTCGGCCTGGCCGACGACGTGCTGATCGAGCTGGCGAACGATTTCGCTGGGCGTCATGCCGGTGCGTCCTGCAATCGCGAGAGCCGCCCCATCGCGCCTGACGAAGCCAGGCGAGCGTCCGAGGTGGTGGAGAGCCCCGCCTATCATAGCGTGTCGAGCACTTCGAGCAGCACGGCGTTGAAGCGTTCGACGTTCTCGATCTGCGGGATGTGGCACTTTTTCCCTGAGCTGCCTCCGCGGGAGCGACGTAGTCTTCGTCATTCCCGCGCAAGCGGGAATCCAGGGAGCACTTTCTCCTGGGCTTCCGCATCCGCGGGAGCGACGTCGGAGAAATGCAAGCGCTTCAGCGTCCGACGGCGATCTCCTCGACCTTCGGCGCGCGCGTGGTCAGCGCCTGCGCCAGATCGATCAGGCGCAGAAACTCGCCGCGATAGCCGAAGCGGTCCGGACCGACGTTCGCCGCCGCAAGCGCGCGCGCATCGGCCAGCGTCCAATGGCCGGTGTATTGGCCTCCACGCAGCACCTGGCCGAAGCCCGCCACCGCGGCGGCGAAACGCATTTCCGCGCTTGCTTGCGCAATCGGCCTGGCCTCGCCTGCCGCGACCGTCACGTCGATCAGCTCGCTCGTCTGAGCTTGCGGCGCCTTGTAGCGCACCTTCACGTGCGCGAGCTCGCTGCTCGTCTGGGCACTGGCCGCCGGCTGCGGCGCGTAGCGCAACGGGTCGATCAAGCCTTCGCCGCCGGCGAGCGTCAATTCGTACAGGGCGGTTACAGTATGACCCGCGCCGATGTCGCCCGCATCCACCTTGTCGTTGTTGAAGTCCTCGCGATCGAGCAAGCGGTTCTCGTAGCCGATCAGGCGATATTCCTTCACGGCCGCGGGATTGAACTCCACCTGGATCTTCACGTCGCGGGCGATGGTGGCGAGCGTGGAGGTCATTTCGTTCACCAGCACCTTGTGGCCTTCCATCAGATCGTCGATATACGAGTACGCGCCGTCGCCGGCGTCGGCCAGCTGCTCCATCAACTGCTCGTTGTAGTTGCCGGTGCCGAAGCCGAGCGTCGAGAGCGAGACGCCCGACTTGCGCCGCTCCTGAACCAGGCTCTTCAAGGCGCGGAAGTCGGTGATGCCGACGTTGAAGTCGCCGTCGGTCGCGAGCAGGATGCGGTTGATGCCGTTGGGGATGAAGCTTTGCTGCGCCATGCTGTAGGCGAGCTCGATGCCGCTCGCGCCCGCAGTGCTGCCGCCAGCATTGAGCCCCTCGATCGCGGCCAGGATGCGGCTCGTTTCGCTGCCCGAAGTCGGCTGCAGGATGACGGCGGTGCGGCCGGCATAGGTCACGAGCGTGATCCGGTCCTGCGCGCGCAGCTCGCGCACGAGAAGCTTGAGCGCGGACTTGAGCAGCGCCAGCTTGTCCGCCGAGGCCATCGATCCCGACACGTCGACCAGGAACACCAGGTTCGCCGGCGGCAGGCTTTGCTTCGCCACGTCCTGACCCTTGATGCCGATGCGAAGCAGCACGTTGTTCGGATTCCACGGTGCTGCGGCGAGCTCGGTATGCACCGCGAACGGCACGTTGCCGCTCGGCTCGCCGTAGTCGAACGGGAAGTAGTTGACCAGCTCCTCGACCCGCACGGCGTCCGCGGGCGGCAAACGCCCCTGGTTGAGGAAGCGGCGCATGTTGGCGTACGCCCCGGTGTCGACGTCGATGCTGAAGGTGGAAACCGGTGCCTCGGCCACCCGCTTGACCGGGTTGGCGTCGATCGCCTGGTAGCGCTCGCGATCGGCCGGGTAGGCATACGGGTGCGGCTGCACGCGCGCCATCGAGCCGACCGCAGGCGCCGCACTGAGCGCCGCCGGCGCGGAAGGCGCATGCTGACGCTCGAAGTCCATGCGCCGGCCTTCCTCCGCGCGCCGCTTCGGCAGCGGCATCGGCGCGGGCGCGGGCTGCGCAGGAGTGGACTTGGATTCCGGGGCAGGCCTGGATTCAGGGCCGGCCTGAGTCCGATTTTCGCCACCGGTCGCTGTCGGGCTCTGACCGCTCATGGCCGCCGCTGCCTGGTCTTGCGGCGGAACTGCCTTCGGTTGGGTGTCCGACTCCTTGCCGGCCGAGCTCTCTTCCAGCGGCTGGGCGCATCCGGCCAGCAGCGAGAGAACGACCCATACGGCGATCACGCGTTTCATGGCGACACGTCTCCTGTCATGGATGCCGAGCGCGTCGTGCGGATGCACGCGCGGACGGCAACGCCATAAACGCGGGTTGTTCGGAAACGGGTTAAGTGCGCCTCAACCCGCTCGTGAATCGATCACGATGCGCAGATACCCGTTGGGATTGCGCTCGTATTCCTCGAACGCCGCCGGTGCCTGGAGCAAGGGATAGGTGGCGCTGATGAAGCCGCTCACGTCGATCACACCTTGTGCGGCGATCGCGATCACCGCCTCGATGTCGACGGAGGTGAGCGCGCGCGAGCCGACGATGCTCACTTCCTTGTAGTAGAGCGGGAAGGCGCTCACGCCGCTCATCGGCTCGTGGCTCAACGAAAACGAGCAGAAGCGCCCGCCGGGGCGCAGCATGTCGATGCCGGCCTTGAGCGTCTGCGCTCCGCCCGCGGTGTCGATCACCACATCGGCGCCGAGCCCGTGGGTCAGTCGCGTCACTTCGGATGCGGCATCCTCGACGCTGGCCATGACGGCTTCATGCGCGCCCATCGCCATGGCGCGGTCGAGCTTCCAGCGCGAACGCGATACCGCGATCACCGGGCGGCAGCCCGTCAGCACCGCCAGGCGCGTATGCAAGAGACCTGTGGCGCCCTGCCCGAACACGATCACTGACTCGCCGGCCTGCAGATTCGCCCGCACCTGGGCGTGGCGGACGGTCGCGAGCGTCTCCAGCAGCGTCGCCTCGTCCAGTGGCATCGCTTCCGGCAAGGGATAGAGATAGCGCGTCGGGATGCGAACGTACTGGCTGAGCGAGCCCTCGACCTCACGCCCGAAAAGGCCCGCGTTGCGGCACAGATGTTCGTGCCCGCGCTGACAGCAATCGCAATGACCGCAGGTGATGACGGGGTTGATGATGACCGGCTGCCCCGGCCGCAGCCCCGGCGTCTCCGAGCCGAGCGCGGCTACGATGCCGGTCGATTCGTGCCCCAGGACGATGGGATAGCGCAGGTTCTTCGGACCGCCCGTGTACATGTCGAGGTCGGTGTGGCACACCGCGGTCGAGGCGATGCGCACCAGCGCTTCGCCCTCGCGCGGCTGCGGCAGCGGGCGGTCGATCACTTCGAACTTGCGCGGCGCGGCGAGCACCACGGTGGTGGACTGCTGCGACATCAGGAACCTCTGTCGAACCCTGGATTCCCGCCTGCGCGGGAATGACCGTGCTTCGCTGCATTCACGCCCGGAGCGGGAATGACTCGGTGCGTTGCTTCCATGAAGAGGGGAACCCAGGCGATTCGATGCGAGGGCCTGGATTTCCCGCCAGCCGCGAGAATGACGAGCTTCGATTGTACAAGCATGCGGTCCATCGGCTGCGGTGGAGCCGGGAGCCAGGATGCGATGCCTGGCTTCAATGCAGGCCAACAAGGTCGAGCTGTTGCCGCCCGGCTTGGGCCGGGAGCCAGGATGCGATGACTGGCTGCAATGGCATGGCGAGCGACGCCGATCTCCAATATGATCGATCCAGACTTTCAAGGCGCAGAGAGGTCGATCGCACCATGGAGAAGCTTCCTTTCACGCTCGCCACCAACACGCGGCTCGACCGCTGGGTGCGCATCCACGGCGACGGCACGGTGAGCGTGCTGACCGGCCGGGTCGAGATCGGCCAGGGCATCGTGTCGGCCATGGCGCAGATGGCTGCCGACGAGCTCGACGTGGCGCTGGAGCGCGTGCGCATGCCAGCCGTCGACACGACCCGAAGCCCGGACGAAGGCACGACTTCGGGCAGTCGTTCGGTGGAAGAAGGCGGCACGGCTTTGCGCTACGCGTGCGCCGAAGTGCGCGATCTGTTGCTGCAGACGGCCGCGCGCAAGCTCGGCACGACGCTGGAAAGCCTCACGGTCGAGGACGGCACCATCCGCGTGCGCGGACGCGACGATACCGTCACGTACTGGCAGCTCGCGCCGCACCTCGATCTCGCGCGCGACGCAATCGGGGATGTGCAGCCGAAAGCGGCCGGGGCCCTGAAGATCGTCGGACGCGAAGTCAAGCGCGTCGACATCCCGGACAAGCTCTTCGGCGCCGCCTACGTGCACGACCTGGAGCTTCCCGGCATGCTGCACGCGCGGGTGGTGCGCCCGCCCTCCTACCGCGCGCGCCTGCAGGCGGTCGATCTCGAAGCGGTCCGTGCGCTGGCGGGCGTGGCAGCGGTCGTGCGCGAAGGCAGTTTTCTCGGCGTGGTCGCCAGCCGCGAGGAGCAGGCGATCAAGGCCGCCCAGGCGCTGGCGAAGTCGGCGCGCTGGACCGAGCAGGCCGACCTGCCGGATGTCGATGCGCTGCCGGCTTTTCTTTCGAGCCAGCCGACCGACGATGAAGTATTGAGCGAGTCGTCGCTGCCGACCGGGTCGCCGGTGCGCGAGCTTGCTTCGGACTACAGCCGGCCGTATCTCGCGCATGCCTCGATCGGTCCTTCCTGCGCCGTCGCGCGCTGGAACGCGGACGGCACACTCGAGGTGTGGTCGCACTGTCAGGGACCGTATCCGCTGCGCGACGAGATCGGCAGAATCCTCGGCATCGATCGCGCGAGCATCGTCGTGCGGCACATGGAAGGCGCCGGCTGCTACGGTCACAACGGCGCCGACGATGCCGCTTTCGATGCAGTCATCATTGCGCGCGCACTGCCCGGCAGACCGGTGCGGCTGCAATGGACGCGCGAGGACGAGTTCGGCTGGGAGCCGTTCGGTCCCGCCATGTTCGTGCGCATGCGCGGCGGGGTCGACACGTCCGGCCGGATCGTCGGCTGGCAGCAGGATCACTACACCAACCGCCATGTCTGCCGCCCCGGGCGCCATCCCAACCCGGGGCTGCTCGCCGCCTGGCATTTCGACCAGGGCCACGAGCCGCCGCCGACCATCGATTTGCCGCTTTCTTCCGGCGGTGCCAGCCAGCGCAACGCGGTTCCGGGCTACGTCTTTGCGAACCACCGCGTCGTCAACCATACCTTGCGCACGATGCCGGTTCGCGTCTCGACGCTGCGTGCGCTCGGCGCTTACATCAACGTCTTCGCCATCGAATCGTTCATGGACGAGCTCGCTGCGGCGGCCGGCGTCGATGCGCTCGAGTTCCGCTTGCGCCATCTCGACGATGCGCGTGCGCGGGCCGTGCTGGAAGCAGTCGCCGAGCGCGCGGGCTGGCACACCCGTTCTCATGCCGATCGCGACCGGTCGACCGGGCTCGGCATCGGCTATGCCCGCTACAAGGGACTCGGCAACTATGTCGCCTGTATCGCCGAAGTCGTGGTCGAGCGCACGGTGCGCGTGGCGCGCGTGTGGACCGCGCTCGATTGCGGCCGCATCGTCAATCCCGACGGCATTCGCAACCAGGCCGAGGGCGGCATCGTGCAGGCGACCAGCTGGACGCTCAAGGAGCAAGTGCGATTCGACCGCACGCGCATCACCAGCCGTAACTGGGACGAGTATCCGATCCTCACCTTCGCCGAGGCGCCGCAGGTCGAGACCGTGCTCATCGACCGGCCGGAGGAAACTTCGCTCGGCGTGGGCGAAGGCATGGCGGGCCCGGCCGTGGCCGCGATCGGCAACGCGCTCGCCAACGCGCTCGGCGTGCGCGTGCGCGATCTGCCGTTCACGCCGGAGCGCATCGTTGCGACGATGGGAAGCGCCGGATAGCGCCGCTGAATTTCTCCGTCATTCCCGCGCAAGCGGGAATCCAGGACTGAGCCGTAGGCTCCCTGGGCTTCCGCTTGCGCGGGAACGACGCATGACCGGAGCAAGCAATGACAAACCAATCCACCTGGACCGAGCACTTCCCCGGCAACGTGCTCTGGTCGAACGCAGTGCTGATGACCAAGGCAATGGCGCCTTACGGCGGATCGGTGGCGCTGGGGGAGATCGACGAGGTCTGCCAGCGGCTGATGGACAAGCAGATCGATCACGAGGCGTGGCAGCAGGAATGGTGCGCGCTGGGCGCGCGCCTGGAGAAGGTCGCCGACCAGGCAGCCGCCGAAGGCCGCCAGCACACGGCCGGCAACTACTACCTGCGCGCGGGCATGTACTACTTCACCGGCGAACGCTTCGTGCCGCCCGGGCCGCTCAAGCGCGAGATCGGGCGCAAAGCGCTCGAGTTGCATCATGCGGGGCTCCTGCGCCGCTATCCCAACATGGAGAAGGTCGAAGTGCCGTTCGAGGGCAAGACGCTGCCCGCGCTGTTTCTGAAAGCGCCAGGGGTGTCTGGGCCGCGGCCGACAATCGTCGTGTTCGACGGCATGGACAACTGCAAGGAGATGAGCGTCCTCTTCAACGGGCTCGAATTCGCCGCGCGCGGCTGGAACACGCTCGCGATCGACGGCCCGGGCCAGGGCGAATCGCTGCGGCTGCGCGACATCTACGCGCGCCACGACTACGAGGTGGCCGGCACGGCTGCCTACGATTACGTCTCGAAGCGCGTTGAGGTGGATCCGGGCAAGGTGGTAGTCATGGGTTACAGCTTCGGCGGCTACTATGCCGGGCGGGTTGCCGCGTTCGAGCAGCGCTACCGCGCCGGCGTTGCTTTCGCCGCTTTGCACTGGGACTTGGCGGCGTGGCAGCGCGAAATCAAGCGCCGCCACGAGCAGGACCCGACCACCACCGCGCAGTCCAACTTCCATTTCCGCTGGATCATGGGCTGCGAGACCATGGACGAGGCGATCCGCAAGGCGGAGAAGTTCTCGCTCGCGCAGGTCGCATCACGCATCACGATGCCCTTCCTCATCGTGCACGCCGAGACCGACAAGACCGTGCCGGTCGATTCGGCTTACAAGCTATACGAGGCGATCGCCTCGCCGCAAAAGCACCTGAAAATTCTCAAACCCGAGGACGGCACGCGCTACCACGTGCAGGCCGACAATCGTCAAATTGCGGTCGACTACATCGCGGACTGGATCTCGGCCACGCTCGCCTGAGCGCGGATCAGTTCACCTGCGCGCCGCTTTCCTTGACGACCTGCGCCCATTTCTTCGCTTCCTGGCGCGAGAACTGGGTGGTATGGTTTTCCGAGGGGCCGGTCGCGACAAGATCGCCGGCGAATGGGTCTCATACGACCGAAACCACACCACCCCGCCCGCTGGCGCGGGCACCCCTCCTCGTGAGAGGAGGGGAAAACAAGACAAACGCCCCTCCTCGTCGAGGAGGGGCGGGACGCGACAACGTCGCGGACGGGGTGGTCCCGAGCCTACGACACCGGAAGCGGTCCGAAAGCGGGCGGCGGCACGCGCCGCCGCGAAGCCTGCTCATAGGTCGCGGCGATCCTGAGCACGCTATCTTCCTTGCCCGGCTCGGCACGAAACACCAGCGAGAACGGCAGACCCGGCTCCGCCAGCGCGGCGGGCTCCTCCGTTGCCACACCGACGTAGCGCGTCGCGTCGGCGCTCAATGCGAATACCGGGTCGTAGGCGACCTTCACGTATCCCGCCGGAACGAGCACCTCGGTAAGCCCGGCGTTGGGACCGTATTGCGATTCGTTGCGAAGCTGCCCGATCGGGCCGGGCACTTCCGGTCCGCCGATCTTCGCTGGCGGCAGCGGCGTATGCAGCCGCACCAGCACATCGAGACGATTCTCCAGGATGACCATCATGTCCGCGCGCCGCAGCAGCTCGCGCAACATGATGCGCTCGTTCACGCCCTGGCGGCCGCTCAATGGATTGCGCGGATCGGCGATCTCTTCCCAGTTACGGAACGCGGCGCGCCCGTCGTCGCCCCAGAATTTCGAGCGCGCATTGAGGTTCGGCCAGTCGACCAGTGTTTCGCTGTAGCCGAGCGCGCTCCAGTCGGCGGCGCGCCGCGAGAGGTATTGCTTGATGTGATAGCGGAACGTCGGTGCGAGCTCCTGCTGCTGCACGGTCGCGATGTCGAGATTCGCCGGCGGGTCGATGAGCCCGTCGGCGAGCGCGACGCAGTAGTCGATCGGCTGCATCGAACCGGTGCCGAACACTCGGCCCGGTGCGAACTCGGTCGGCACGATCGCTGCCGCAACCTCCGGAAACACCGGCTCGCCCGCGGCAGTCAGGCGAAACAGGATGTCGGGCATGAACACCGGCACCAGCCGTGCAAGCGCGCGCGTGAAGTCGACCGCCATCGGCTCGATATCCGGATCGGGCTGCCACAGCCGATGCGACGATTCCACCAGCGTCGCGCCCAGCTGAGCGCCGAGCACGTCCTTGATCTCGCGCGCCGCGGCGGTGATGATCGGCTCGGCTGCGTTCGTGCCGGGATTCAGCATGGACTCGCGCACGATGCCGACGCGCATGTCCTCGAGCGATGGCAGCGGCACGGCATGGGTCGCGTAGCCTTCCGCAAGCACCGACGAGCGCGGCACCGTGGTGTACGGATCGCGCGCATCGTAATAGCCGTCGACCGGGTCCTTCAGCGCGTCCAGCACCTTCGCGCAATCGGCCAGCGTGCGCGCAAGGATGCCGGTGCGGTCGCAGTAGATGTCGGCGCCGATCGCACCGCCGTCGAACCCCAGCATCGCCTTGTGCGGCAGGATCAATGCGCAGGCGCTGTGGTTGGCGGGACCCCGGCACGACGCGCGCGTTTCCTCGCCCAGGCTCACCATGACGAGATTGGCGCTGACCGACACACCCGAGCCCGAGCTCGACCCGAGCGAAGCCGCGCGTGAGGTGTCGTAGACGTTGGACGGATTGCCGCTCCAGCTGCTGCGCTGATAGCCGAGCACCGACGGCAATACCTTGCGCGGATGATGGCGTCCGCCCGGATTGCCGGCGCGTCCGTTGTACTCGGTGTTCACCGCCTTGGCATAGACGATCGCACCCTTCTTGCGCAGTTGCTCGACGAGCACGTGGTCGCGTGCGGGGAAGTCGATGTCGTAAGCCGCATCGCCGCCGCCGGTGGTGCGCATGTCGCGCGTATCGAACGGGTCCTTGAGCGACACCACGACGCCATAGAGCGGCATTTCGTCCAGCGGCGGATTGCGCCCGTAGGTTCGATCAAACTCGGCCGCCTGCTCGAGCGCATCGGGTTGGCGGCGGAATTGCTCGCACACGGGCGGCGCGCCCGGCGGCAACGGCCCCGAGTCGGGATGCCGGTCGTAATCGCCGCGGCAGGTCACCGAACGCTCGCCGCGAATGTTGAGCGTCGCCAGTGCATTCAGCTGCCCGGCGTTCGGCTTGCCGACGATCATGCCGTATTGCTGCGCGACCGACGGGTCGGACGCGGTAGGCTCCATGCGGCCGAATTCGAGCGGCGGGCCGCGATAACGATCGAGATCCGGCAACAGCGTGGAAGCCGTGACGGTGTCGCTCGGAAAGCGCACCGGCGCGCCCGCGCGCACGGCGCCCGGTGCGGGCTCGATCGGCTTGCCGTCCTCGGTGACCAGAACGCTGGCTACGCCGTTGAAGGCCCGCGCGCGCGCAAGATAGCGCTGCACGACCTCGACGCAGGTGATCTCACCGGCGCGAATGGCGCGCTGCAGATCCTCGATCGTCGCCTCTTCGAGTCGGAACGATGCTTGCGCCGCTGACGCTCGAGCCGGCACGGGTCACCCGGTCGCCAGGCCCTTGCGCGCGATGAACTCGGGGAAGGCCTCCTTCGCCTTCGCGCCTCGCAACACATGGGTGGTGTAGTCGACCTCCGCCTTGTGCTGGGCATCGAGTCCCATCGTCATCTGCTGCAGCATCAATTGCTTGATGCCCACGACCGCGCCGCGGTGGTTGGCGGCGATCGTCTTCGCCAGCGCCATCGTCTTTTCGCGCAGCTCGCTGCGCGGCACCAGGTGATTCAGCAGCCCGATGCGGTAGGCTTCCTCGGCTTCCACGATTCGAGCCGAGAACAGCAACTCCTTGGCTATCGGCCAGCCGACCTGGTTGGGCAGGGTCCAGGTGCTGTTGATCCGGCCATATGCGGCGGCGAGAAAACGAAACCGGGTGCCTTCGCAGCCCATGCGCATATCGAGCGAGGATGCGAGCACTGCGGCGCCGCCATAGGCGATGCCATTGATCATGCCGATCGTCGGCTTGGCGCAAGCGGAGATCTCGAAGCTGCGCTGCGAGTTGCGCATCGCGTCGCGCTCTTCGTCCGAATAGCGCGCATCGTCCTTCAATTGCTCGTGGATGTCGCCGCCGGCCGAGAATGCACGCTCACCAGCCCCCGTGATCACGATGCAACCGATCGCATCGTCGGCCTCGAACGCTTTCACCGCGTGGTGCAGCTCGTGGCTAAGCTTTCGGTTCATCGCATTCATCTTGTCGGGTCGATTCAGAGTCACGACCCCCACGCCGTCTTCCACTTCCGCCACAATGTGCTCGTACATGATCGTTCCTCGGTGAATTGGCTCGTTTTAGAAGTCGGCCTCATGGCGCACGTTCGGACTCCCGCAGCAGCGAACGGGTCGCCTGCAGCGCTTCACGTGCGACCTCGACCGGCGGACGCGCCCACTGCAGCGGGTTCGGCGCCTCGTAGCTCAAGTATCCCGCATAACCCTTCTCGGCCAGCAGGCGGAACACCTCCAGCCAGCGCACGCAGCCCTGTCCGGGCGGCAGGCGATCGGTGGGACGGCGCTCGTTTGCAGGCGCGCCGGCAGGCACGTCGCTGTACTGGAAAGCGAAGATCTCGCGCGGCGCCATTGCCGCGAAGCTGCCCCCACCGTCGCCGCAGCGCTCCATGTGGTAGGTGTCGAGCAGCAGGCCGCAGCTCGGATGCGCGGTCGCCGCGACCAGGTCGCGGCCCACCGCGAGACGATTGATGACCGGGTGCTGGGAGTTGAACTCGAGCGCCAGGCGCACGCCGTGGCGCTCGACCACCTCGCCCGCCGCCCGGAAATTCGCGACCGCGGTCTCGAGCGTGCCGCTGTTCTGGCCCGGCGCGATCATCACCAGCTCGCAACCCAGCGCGCGGGCGTTGCGGCACGTCAGATTGAGCATCTCCAGCAGCCGGTCGCGCTCGCCGCCTTCAGCGAACATGAGCCCGTACTCGGTGCCGATACAGGCGACCTCGAGCCCCGACGCTCGCACCAGCTCGAGCACCTGGGCATTGTCGAGGCCCGCTTCCTGGCAGCGAACGAAGTCGATGCGCCGCAACTCGACCCCGTTCCATCCGGCCTGCTTGCAGGCCGCAAGCGCTCCAGTAAGCGGCGTGGTATCCAGGGACCAGGTATGAAGCGCGAGCCTGTCTTCGAACATGCCTGCCTCAGGGTATCTGAATCTTGCCGCCACCCGGCACACCACCGCCGCCGAGACCACCCATGCCGCCCATCCCGCCCTGCGGCACGACGATCGACGAAGCCGCTTGCCGGCGCATCTCGTGCAGATCGTGCATGGTGCGCTCGATTGCATCCTTGGCTTCGGCGCCGAACTTGGCTGCGGCCTCGCCCAGATCCTTGGCCTCGATCTCGAACGAGATCGGCAACGCGCCGACCGAGGTCATGACCTGGGTTTCGCCGATATAGGACACGGCGCGGGTCGTATCGATAGCACCCTTGCCGTTCACCGGCGTGAGCCGCCGGATGGTGCCGACGCGCCGATCGGTAAAGACCTCTTCCAGGTGCAGGTCATCGGGGTCCATCTTCACTTCGGTCAAGCGGTCGTCGGGTCGGTTGGCCATGGTCGTAGCCTCTGGTTACACGAATTGGTTAGCGTAGCAGAAAGCGGCCCGATGCTCACTCGCGTCCGGGGAGCGCCTGAGCCTGCGCCGCGGCACCAGGGCGAATCTCCCGCGGTTCGACGTGGATGACCACCGATGCATTCGGCAGCGCGCCCTGGATCGCGTGCTCGATCCGGTCGCACAAGCCGTGCGCATCGCTTACCGCTGTGGCGCCGGGCACCAGCAGGTTGAACTCGATGAAGCGCCGAGCGCCCGCCTTGCGGGTGCGCATGGCCTGGTATTGCGCCTGCGGTGAAATATGCGCGTCAACGACCTGCTCGATGCGCTCGATTTCCTCGGCCGGCAAGGCGGTATCCATGAGACCGTTGGTCGAACGGCGCAGCAGATCGATGCCCGTTGCCACGATGCGCAGCGCGACCGCCACCGCCAGCAACGGATCGAGGATGTGCCAGGCGGGCATGAACCACACGAGCAGCAAGCCGGCAACGATGGCGGCAGTGGTCCAGACGTCGGTCATGAGATGCTGGGCGTCGGCCTCGATGGCGATGCTGTCGTGGCGGCGCGCGCCCTTCAGCATCAGGTGCGCGGCGGCGTAGTTCGCTGCCGCCGCGATCACTGCGATCGCCAGCCCGATGCCGAGATGCGCGAGGGGCTGGGGCGAGAACAGGCGCGGGACCGCCGCATACACGATGGAACCGGCGGCCAACAGGATCAGGACGCCCTCGACCCCGCTCGCGAAGTATTCCGCCTTGTCGTGTCCATACGAATGATCGGCATCGGCGGGACGCGCGGCGATGGTGAGCGCGCCGAACGCAATCATGCCCGCGGCCAGGTTGACGAACGCCTCCAGCGCATCCGACAGCAGGCTCACCGAGCCGGTCAGGAAATAGACGCCGAACTTGAGCGCGAGGGTGACGAGCGAGGTGGCGATGGACAGCAGCGCGAACCGCCGCGGCGATTGAAAATCGAGCGAGCTCATGGGAAGGCGCCTCACGCAACCGCGAATAGCCTAGGCTTTTCGCCCGGAGCCACTCCGCCGCCCGGGGCGACCATCGGACTTCCGCCCCGCAACGGTCGGACCGGCCAGCGAGCGCGTCAAGTCCTGCTTGGCGCTGAGCGCGTCGCGCCACCGATCCCCGCTACGCTGCAGCCGCTCGATCACATTGTCCATCCGAAAGTCCAGTGGGTGCGCGCGCTCCAGCTCCTCCCAGGTCAACGGCATCGATACCGGGGTGCCCGCAACGCCGCGCGGTGAGTAGGCGACGTTCAAAGTCTTCGCCCGGGCATTCATGTTGTGATCGAAAAAGATCTTGCCGGTGCGCTTGCGCGTGCTCCATTCCATGGTGATGGCGTCGGGATGCTGCTGCATGAGATGCCGGCCGATCGCTTCGCACACGGCCCGGGCCGCGTCGAAGTCGATGGTGCGCACGATCGGAAGGTAGACGTGCAGACCGGTCTTGCCGGAGGTCTTCACGATCGGCTCCAAAGCCATCGAGCGCATCAGCTCGCGCAGCCAGAAGGCAACCTCCTTGCCGCGCTCGAAGGCAACGTCGTTCAACTCCGGTTCCGCGCCCTTCTTCTCCTTGCCCGAATAGATGTACGGGTCGAGATCGAACACGACGTAGTCGGGATAGTTCAGCACCGAGGCTTCGAGCGCTTCGAGCGAGGAGGCATAGTCGAGCGCCGCCTCGGCGAGCTCGGGCGCCGGGTTCGCCCGCGAATGCCAAACGTGGAATTCGAGCGTGCCGATCTGTCCCAGCCACAACAGGGTGACGAGGTTGTTGCACAGGAGGTACTCGTGCTGCTCGCTCTTCGATTCGGAGAACACCTCGACGCGCTCGACGAAGCGCGGCAGCTTGTGCTCCCAGTGCTTCTGGAAGAAGCGCTCGCCGTGGATGCCATCCGGCATGCGGATCATGGTGAGCGGCCGATCGGCGAGATGCGGCAGCATGTAGGGCGACACGCGCGCGAGGTAGCCGATGAAATCCCGCTTGGTGTACGCGCGCTGGTCGAGCTCGCGGTCCTCGGGCCATAGCACCTTGTCGAGATTGGTGAGGGCGATCGTCTCGCCCTGCACTTCGAGCGACATCCTCGCCGCCTTGCCATCGAGCTGCGCGACGACGGCCGCGATGTCATCCGGCGCGTGCCCGGTTTGTTTTGCTTTCGGCTCGCGCGCCCGGCTCGATCGCTCGCTCGTGCGTATCGCACGCCGCCCGCTTTCGTCCGTCATGCGTCGTGCGCGGCCGCGGCTTTCGTCCGCCGACGCGCTCTCAACGGCCGCGCCGGTCGCCTCGACCGGCTTGTCGTCGCGCACGCGCACGAACACCGGCGCGCGTAATAGCCCCAGCGGCGTCACCTCGGCATAGCGCACTTCGACCACGGTCTCGGGTTTCACCCAGGTCGCGCCCTGCACCTCGTCCGGCCGCTCGAGGAACGGCATCGTAGCCGTCTTCAACGGCTCCAGGCGGCGCTTGAGCTCGGCGAGCCGCATGTCGTCGAAGCCCGAGCCGACGCGCCCCACGTACTCGAGCTTCTTCCGCCCGGCCGGCTCGCCGAGCAACAGGGAGCCGAATTGCGAGGCCCGCCAGCCCTTGCCGCGCGTGTAGCCGCCGACCACGAACTCCGACGTATCGACGCGCTTGACCTTCACCCACTGACGCGAGCGCCGGCCGGCTTCGTACTTGCTGTCCCGGCGCTTGGCCACCATGCCCTCGAAGCCCGCTTCGAGGGCGGCCGCATACAGCGCGAGGCCATCGTCTTCCACGTGCACGAGCTGCAGCTGCGCCGAGGGCAGCAGGCACTGTTCGAGGTAACGGCGCCGATCCTCGTAGGGGCGCTCGCGCAGATCGATGCCGGCGAAATACAGCAGGTCGAAGCAGAACAGCACGCACGTGGCCGCCGGGCTACCCGGATCGGCGTGGCGCCCGCCGGGTCTCGGCCCCGGCACCGTATTCTGCAGCGCGTGGAACGACGGCCGGCCTTGCGCGTCGAAGGCGACCAGCTCGCCGTCCAGGATCATCGATTCGATCGCCTGGGCGCGCAACGCCTCCAAAATGTCGGGAAAAGGCTTGTTGAGATCCAGCCCGCCGCGGCGCGAGTGCAGCCGCGCCTCGCCGTCCTTGATGACGGCCAACGCGCGATAGCCGTCGAGCTTCGGTTCGTAGCGCCACCCCGGCCGGTCGAACGGCTCGGATTCGGGCGTGGCCAGCATCGGGGCCATCCCCCGGGGCAAGGGGCTGCGCTTGCCGCTCGGCGTGAGGCGTCGTGCCTCGATTCGCGACACATCGCGACCGGGCCGTGTCAGGTCTTCCAGCGTCACATCCGTCAGCACCGAGTGCGTCGCATCGGTCACCGGCGGCTCGGCGCGCGAGAAGCGGTCGCCATGCTTGAGCAGCAGCCAGTTGTCCGCTTCTTTCTTGTCCGCTTCCTTCATGCGCACCAGCGCAAACGAACCTTTCAGCTTGTGGCCGCGCAGGAAGATGCTGAGCTTGCCGCGCGCGAGCCCTTGCGCGATGCGCCGCTCGGCCCCTTCGCGATCGTCGAATGCGTACTCGCCATGCTCGTCGGGCGAATACACGCCGGTGTCCCAGACGATCACCTCGCCCGCGCCGTACTGCCCCTTCGGGATGACGCCCTCGAACGAGGCGTAGTCGAACGGATGGTCCTCGGTGCGCACGGCCAAACGTTTCTCGCCGGTTACGAGCGAGGGACCGTTCGGCACCGCCCACGACAACAGCACGCCCCCCGCTTCGAGGCGAAAATCCCAGTGCAGGCGCCGCGCCGCGTGCTGTTGCACGACGAACAGGAGCGGGCCGTCGTGGCGCGGCGCCGTGCCGGGCGGCGGCTCGGGTGTGGCCTGGAACGAACGCTTGCGGGCGTAGGTCCGAAGCGGATCGGCGCCGCGTCCGTCACTGGCGCCGGACTGTCTCATCGCGGTGCCTTGCGCCCCGGCTCCGCACGGCTCATCGCGGCGCCTCGCGAACTAACCGTCGATAATCGTTGTAGGCGCGCACCGCGTCCTGCTCGCGCCCGAGCGCGGCATACAGCCGGGCGATGTTGTAGTGCGCGTCGGCCAGCTCGGGATCGGATTGCAGCGCGCTGCGATAGGCGTGAACGGCCTCGGTGGTGCGGCCCAGGTCCTCGCGCAGCACGCCGAGGTTGAACCACAGCACGCTCCTGTCCTCGCACGCCGCGAGCGCCTGCTCGTACACGGCCTCGGCCTCGTCCATGCGCTTCGATTCGTGCAGCAGGCAGCCGAGATTGATGTACGCGCTGAGGTGCGCGCGATCGCAGGCGATCGCTTGGCGGTAATGGGTGCAGGCGCGCTCCGGATCGTCGTCCTCGAGCCCGCAGGCGGTCTCGAAGTGGGCCTTGGCATCGCTCGGCTGGGCGGCGCGCCGCTCGATCACGCGCGGCGTTCCGGCATCGGTCCTGAGATCGAAATCGAGCAGCAGCTGGCCCGAATCGGCCTCCCACTTGAGGTCGCTGTCGTGCACGACCACATCGGCCCCCAACGCGCTCACTCGCAGCCCGCACATCGGCATGGCGGCCGGCAGCAGCGTGCGCAGCCGCCTGAGCGAGCGCACGATCCGGCGCGGAGAAATGTTGGCGGCATGGAGGCTGCGCGCGGTACGCAGCACGATGACATCCTGGAAGGAGAAGCGATATTCGCGATTGCGCGCCCGCTCCGGGGTCACGATCCCTTCCTGCACGAGCCGCCGCACGATGTGGCGGCTCAATCCGGCAAGCTGAACGACCTCGCGCAGAGAATACTCTGCCATGCGGGAGCCATTACTTGCGTGCGCTTTTGCGTGCCGGCGCCGGTGCGGATTCGATACCGGCTGCGCCGGCGCGCTTGGGCGGCTTGCGGCCGCGCGCTTCGGCTGCTGCGGCCGGCGCGCGCTCGGCCGCCGCAGCGGGCGCCCGCTCGGGTGCAGCCTTCTGCTTGCCAAGGCTTGCCCGCAGCGCCTCCATGAGATCGATCACCTGCGCGCCGCCGGTCTCGGACGGGGGCGCCGACACGGAGATCTCCTTGCCTTCGACCTTGCGCTCGATGGCCGCCTCGATGCGCTGCTTGACTGTATCCTCGTACGCCTCGGGGTGGAATTCGTCATTCGAGATCTGTTCGATCAACTGCGTGGCGAGCTTCAGCTCCGGCTCGCGCACTTCCGCCGGCGCGATTTCCAGATCGGCGGCGCGGCGCACCTCGTCGGCGTAGAGCAGCTGCTGCATGATCAGCGCGTCCTCGGTCGGACGCAGCAGAACGATGTATTGCTTGCCACGCGCGGCGTAGCGGCCGAGCGCGCAGCGCCCGGTGCGCCGCATCGCTTCGAGGAACAGCGAATAGGGCTTGGCGCCGCCCTTGTCGGGCGCGAGGTAATAGGCCTTGTCGTAATAGACCGGATCGATCGCGGTGATGGGAATGAACTCGCTCACCTCGACCGCGTGCGTGGCGGTCTCCTCGAGCTCCTTCAGCTCCTCGGGCGTGAACATCACGTACTCGTCCTTGGCGAACTCGTAGCCCTTGGTCATCTCGGCGCGCTCGACCACCACGTCTTCCTTGATGCACATGTACTGCTGGCGCAGGCGCGAGCCGCAGGTCTTGTGCAACAGGTTGAAATGAACCCCGCCGGAAGCCTGGGTCGCGGAATAGAGCTTGACCGGGATCGAGACGAGCCCGAAAGCAATGGTCAGCGAAGCGAGTGAGCGCGCAGCCACGGGGTGCCTCCTGTTGCCATGAATGGGGTTGGCTTGCGTGCCGCATCCAGCGCAAGTCGATTGAATTCTATGCCATTCCGCTAGACGTGGCGGCAGCCGCGGGGCGTTCCAGCGCCCGCCGCTGCCGGCCCTGTCGCGCGGTTGCAACTCCGAACCAGCGTAGGCCGCAGCCGACGTGCCCGGAATTTCGCGTCATACGATGATCACCGGCCGGTCGGGCAGTTCGTCCGGATTGTGCTCGCCCGGCGGGAAGTGCCGGTTCAGAAGCTGCGTCACCTCGCCGATCGCCTCCACGGTGCCGGCTTCGAACACTCCGCCGCGAAACGCGCTTTCCATGCGCCGGCAGATGGCGTCCCACTCGCTTTGCGCAACGAGCCGGCTGATGCCGCGATCGGCCACGATCTCGATGCGGTGATCGACCATTTGCAGGTAGATCAGGACCCCGCTGTTGTGCTCGGTGTCCCAGACTCTCAGTAGCGAAAAAAGCTCCAGTGCCCGGTCGCGTGCACTGCGCCCGCGCAGCACTTCCAGCGGGCTCATGTTGGCTTCCAGCACCAGGCGCAGTTCCCCGCCGTGCGAGCGTTCGGAGACGCCGATCGCGTGCTCGATCCGGTCCAGCGCCGCGCGCGGAAACGGGCGTAGCGCCATGCGATCCAGGATCAGCAGATGCTTCAGTGCGCGCGCAAGCTCCATCGCCGCCTCACCAGCTACCGGAGGCTCCGCCGCCTCCGCCCATGCCTCCCCCGCCGGACCATCCACCGCCACCGCCCCAGGAGCCGCCGCCGCCCCAGCCGCCGCCGTAGTAGCCGCCGCGACGCATGGAACGGCCCATTCCCGCCACACCGAAAACGGTGCTCAGCAGGAAGACGATCAGCGCGACCGCGCCGGCCGCAAGCAGCGAGCCGACGATGAACCAGGCGATGACGGCGCCGATGCCTCCGGTCAGCGCCGCGCCGCCGACGCGCCCGAACATTGCCCGCAGCACGCCTCCGACCACGAACACGAGCGCGAAGCCGATCATCAGCAGGCTCTCGAAGTTGCCGCCCCGGTTTCCGGAACGCCCGCCCTTCGCCTGCGGCGGCGGCAACGGTTCGCCCTCGACGACGCCGATCATGCGCTCGACACCCGCCGAAATGCCGCCGTAGAAATCCTTCTGCTTGAAGCGCGGCGTGATGATCTCGTCGATGATGCGGTTGGCGATGGCGTCGGGCATGACGCCTTCCAACCCGTATTGGGTCTCGATGCGAAGCTTGCGATCCTGCAGCGCGACCAGCAGCAGCGCGCCGTCGTCGATGTCTTTGCGGCCGAGCTTCCACTCGTCCAGCACCCGGCGCGCATACTGCTCGATGGTCTCCGGCTGCGTGGTCGGCACCAGCAGGACTGCGATCTGCGCGCCCTTGCGTGCTTCGAACTCCGCCAGCCGGGTTTCCAGCGCCTGGCGCTGCTCCGCGGTCAACGTGCCGGTGAGATCGGTGACGCGGGCGCTCAACTTCGGCACGGGGACCTGCGCCTGCACCGACGCCGCCGTGCACAGCAAAACGAGCAGCCACGCGACCAGGACCAAGCCGGCAGCCCGGCGGTCGGCCCGGAAGTGACCGGCGGGGTTTGCCAGTCGCAGCGCGATGCTCACTTCGAAAGCCGTTGCAGCCTCACTTCGCGGGTACTGGTGCGGGCGCGGGCGCCGGCGTCGGCGCCGGTGCACCTGCCGGCGGTTTGGCCGGCGCGCCGAAGTCCACCTTGGGCGGCTCGGCGATCGCCTTCTCGTCCTCCACGGTGAAGCTCGGCTTGGTCTTGTAGCCGAACATCATCGCGGTCAGGTTGCTCGGAAACGAGCGCACGGTCACGTTGTACTCCTGCACCGCCTTGATGTAGCGATTGCGCGCCACGGCGACGCGGTTTTCCGTGCCTTCGAGCTGCGCCTGCAGATCGCGAAAGTTCTGGTCCGCTTTCAGCTGCGGGTAGTTCTCGGCCACCACCAGTAACCGCGCCAAGGCCGACGACATCTCGCGTTGCGCAGCGAGAAACTTCTCGAACGCCTCCGGATCGTTGACCAGCTCGGGCGTGGCCTGGATCGAGCCCACTTTCGCACGCGCTGCGGTGACGCCCGTCAGCACCGCCTGCTCGTGCGCAGCATAGGCCTTGACGGTGTTGACGAGATTGGGAATGAGATCGGCGCGCCGCTTGTACTGGTTGAGCACTTCGGCCCACGACGCCTTGATCTGCTCGTCGGTGCTTTGCAACGTGTTGTAGCCGCAGCCGGTAAGGGTCAGGACTGCCATCAAGGCCAGCAGCACGAGACGCACACGCATGGATCGACTCCTCTTGGACGAAGCGCCTGTTAGATAGGGCCGATGGTAGCCCAAACAAGGCCGAGGCCGGATTTCGCGTCTGGATCGAGGCGGGGTGGTGTGTTTCCCCTCCTCTCATGAGGAGGGGTGCCGGCGAAGGAGGCGGGGTGGTGTGGTTTTCAATCGAGGACCACCCCGTCCGCGACACTGTCGCGTCCAGCCCCTCCTTGTCAGGCGGGGAGTGGTTTTCTCCATGCTGAAGCAGGTTGTTCGCAGTCGCCCCGTGCGCGGTCGCCCTCCTCCTTGACCCATCAGCCCTTATTGCCTAGTCTGCGGCGCGGGAATGAAGCGCGCTGCCTGGGGCCACCGTAGCACAGACGACGTGCGCAAATGGCAACCACGAAAACATACGTAAGCGAGGAGCCAGATGGCAAAGCGGTCCAAGCGCCCCGAGGCAATCCCGGTCGATCCAGCCGATCTGAACCCCGGGCATCGCTGGCACCGGCCGCTGCAGGCCCCCGGCGTGAGCCAGGTCGATTTCGAGGAGCGCGTCGATTTCCAGCGCCTGCACCGCTACCGGCTCGCCCGCACCCGCCAGGCGCTGGCCGCATCGGGTATGGGCGCGATACTGTGCTTCGATCAGCACAACATCCGCTACATATCGAGCACCGTGATCGGCGAGTGGGCGCGCGACAAGCTGATCCGCTACACGCTGCTCACCGGCAACGGCACGCCGTGGGTGTGGGATTTCGGCTCGGCCGCGCGGCATCACAAGCTCTACTGTCCCTGGCTCGCCGAGGACCATTGCCTCGCGGGCAACCCCGGCATGCGCGGCGCCATCGGGCCCAAGGTGGGGCTGTTCGAGGCGGCGGCGAAGGAGATCAAGGACATCCTGCTGCGCGAGGGCGTGGCCGACATGCCCTTGGGGCTGGACGTGTGCGAGCCCGGCATGCTGTTCGCATTGCAGAAGCAGGGGATCGAGGTGCGCGACGGGCAGCAGATGATGCTTGCCGCGCGCGAGGTGAAGAGCCACGACGAGATCACGCTGCTCAACACGGCCTCGGCCATGGTGGACGGGGTCTACCAGGACATCATGGAGGCGCTGAAGCCCGGAGTGAAGGAGAGCCAGATCGTCGCACTCGCGACCAAGAAGCTCTACGAGCTCGGTTCCGATTGCGTCGAGGCGATCAACGCGATCGCCGGCGAGCGCTGCAGCCCGCATCCGCACAACTTCACCGATCGACTCATCCGCCCAGGCGACCAGGCGTACTTCGACATCATCCAGTCCTTCATGGGCTATCGCACCTGCTACTACCGCACCTTCGCGGTCGGGAAAGCGAGCCCGGCGCAGATCGACGCCTACAAAAAGGCGCGCGAATGGATGGACGGGGCGATCGACATGCTGGAGCCCGGAATGTCGACGGACAAGGTGGCGCGGGCTTTCCCCAAGAGCACCGAGATCGGGTTCGAGACCGAAATGGCGGCGTTCGGGCTCAATTTCTGCCACGGGCTGGGGCTCGGGCTGCACGAGCGTCCCCTCATCTCGCGCCTGAATTCGTTCAAGGACCCGTACGAGCTCAAGGCCGGCATGGTGTTCGCAGTGGAAACGTTCTGCCCGGCGGCCGACGGGATCTCGGCCGCGCGCATCGAGGAGGAGGTGGTCCTCACGCCGGACGGGGCGAAAATCATCACGCTCTTCCCGGCGCAGGAACTGCCGGTTTCAAACAAGTATTAGCTGGGGTCAGGTCTTGCTTGTTGCATTCCGCACTGACTGCCTTGCAACAGGCAAGACCTGACCTCGCAAGGCTTGCGCATGCTTTAATTGCGAACGAAGCGCATTGTCTGGATTCCCGCCTGCGCGGGAATGACGAATCCCGGGACGCTGTTTCCAGCCATGACGTTCACGTCTGAACAAAATCGAGCCTGGCCCCTTTTTCGGGATGAGCTGGCAGTTCGCTTCGGCGAGCGCTTCACCACCGCGCAATCGATACGCGAGCGGCATGGGCAGGACGAATCGTGGCATGCGCCGGCGCCGCCGGACGCCGTCGTCTTCCCGCTAACCACCGACGAGGTGGCCGAGATCGTGCGCGCCTGCGCGCGCTACCGCGTGCCGATCGTTCCGTTCGGCGTCGGCACCTCGCTCGAAGGCCACGTCGCCGCCCTGCATGGCGGGATCTGCGTCGACATGAGCCGTATGAACCGGGTGCTCGCAGTCAATGCCGAAGACATGGATGCGCGCGTCGAAGCGGGCGTCACGCGCAAGCAATTGAACACCGAGCTCAAGGACACGGGGCTGTTCTTTTCCGTCGACCCGGGAGCAGACGCAACCCTCGGCGGCATGGCGGCCACGCGCGCATCCGGCACGACCAGCGTGCGCTACGGCACCATGCGCGAGAACGTGCTCGGGCTCACGGTGGTGCTCGCCGACGGCCGCGTCATCCGTACCGGCAGCCGCGCCCGCAAATCCTCGACCGGCTACGATCTCACGCGGCTTTTCGTCGGCTCCGAGGGCACGCTCGGCGTGATCACCGAAGTCGCGGTGCGCCTGCACGGCGTGCCGCCCGCCATGAGCGCCGCGGTGTGCGCCTTTCCCACGCTGCAGGCCGCGGTCGACACGGTGATCGAGACCATCCAGTCGGCGATCCCGGTCGCACGCATCGAGCTGCTGGACGAGATGCAGGTGCGCGGCGTCAACAACTATTCGAAGATGAACCACGCGGAAGCGCCGACGCTGTTCTTCGAGTTTCACGGTACCGAGGCCGGTGTGGCCGAGCAGGCCGAAATGGTGGGCGAGCTCGCGCGCGGCAACGGCGGCAGCGATTTCCGCTGGGCAACGCGTCCCGAGGAGCGCAATCGGCTGTGGCAGGCGCGGCACGATGCCTACTACGGCGGCCTGTCGCTGCGAGCCGGCGCGCGCGGTTATGTCACCGACGTGTGCGTACCGATCTCGCATCTGGCCGAGTGCGTGACGGCCACCAAGCAGGACATCGAGCGTTCCGGCCTGATCGCGCCGATCGTCGGCCATGTCGGCGACGGCAATTTCCATCTCGTCATCCTGGTCGACCCGGACAATGCCGAGGAAGTGGCGCGCGCAGCCGCGCTCAACGAGCAGGTCGTGCGCCGCGCGCTCGCGCACGGCGGCACCTGCAGCGGCGAACACGGGGTCGGCTACGGCAAGCTGCCCTTCATGGGTGCCGAGCACGGCGATGCGCTGGCGCTCATGCACACCATCAAGTTCGCGCTGGACCCGCACAATCTGATGAACCCCGGCAAGATCATCGCGGGCAGCGCGCCCGGCGCCGGAACCGCCTCATGAATCTGAGGGAACGACGCAAGCGCCGCGACTCGGCGCTCGGACCGGGCGCCCTGCACGGAGCCATGGAGAACGATCACATGACGGCACTCGATCAACCGCGGCCGGTCTCGGTGGCGGACGACGATATCGGCCGCGAGAAGCGGCTGCGGATGTTTCGCCTGCTGCTGGAGCTGCGGCTCACCGAGAAGCGCGCCTACGACCTCTTCCTGCAGAACCTGGTCAAGGGCACGAGCCATCTTTCGCTCGGCCAGGAAGCAGTCGCAGCCGGGTTCGCGCTCGGCATGCGGCGCGACGACTACACCTTCTGCACCTATCGCGGTCATGCCCACACCCTGGCGCGCGGGGTATCGATGACGGGCGTGCTGGGCGAATTGATGGGGCGAGAATGCGGCGTCACCGGCGGCAAGGGCGGCTCGATGCATTTGACCTCGGTCGAGCACGGCGCGATGGGCTCCTACGCCATCATCGGCGCGCATCTGCCGGTGGCATGCGGCGCTGCCTGGTCGGCGCAGTACCGAGGCACCGATCAGGTGACGGTCTGCTTCTTCGGCGACGGTACCACCAACATCGGCACATTCCACGAAGCGCTCAACTTCGCCGTGATCTGGAAGCTGCCGGTGGTGTTCGTGTGCGAGAACAACCTTTACATGGAATACACGCCGATCGGGACAGTGACCGCGGTCGAGCATCCGGCCGCCGATCGTGCCGCGGCTTACGGCTTGCCGCGAGTCATCGTCGACGGCAACGATGCCGACGCCGTGTTCCGAACCGCCTCGCAAGCGTTCGCCCGCGCCCGCGCCGGTGAAGGGCCCGCGCTGATCGAAGCGATGACCTATCGCCACAGCGGCCACTCGCGCGCCGATCCGGCGCAATACCGGCCCAAGGGCGAGCTCGAGCAGTGGTTGCAGCGCGACCCGATCAAGATCTATCGCGAGCGGTTGGTCTCGCTCGGATTCGCCGAGACGGATCTCGGCGCAATCGAAGCCGATACCGAGCGCCGCGTGAACGAAGCGACCGAGGCCGCCAAGGCTTCGCCCCCGCCGCCGCTGTCGCTCATCGAAAAGGACGTTTGGGCCGACGGAGGCGCGGCATGGCGGAACTGACCTACCGCGACGCGGTGGCGGCCGGCATCGCGCAGGAAATGGCGCGCGACGAGCGTGTGGTGTTCCTGGGCGAGGATATCGGCGCTGCGGGCGGCGTGTTCAAAGCCACGGTGGGCCTGTTCGAGCGCTTCGGCCCACGGCGCGTGCGCGATACGCCGATCTCCGAGCAGGCGATCATCGGTGCCGCGATGGGTGCGGCGATGACGGGGCTCAAGCCCATCGCCGAGATCATGTTCTCGGATTTCTTCGGCGTGTGCTGGGACATGATCGCGAACGAGATCGCGAAGACGCGCTACATGACCAACGGCCAGATCTCGTTGCCGCTCGTCATCCGCACCGCCAACGGCGCCGGGTCGCGCTTCGGCGCGCAGCATTCGCAAAGCGTCGAGAACTGGGCCATGGCGATCCCGGGGCTCAAGGTGGTCGCGCCTTCGACCCCCGCGGACGTGAAGGCGCTCATCGCCGCGGCGGTGCGCGATCCCGACCCGGTGATCGTGTTCGAGCACAAGTCGCTCTATCCGATCAAGGGCGAGGTTCCGGACGGCGAGACGGTCGATACGCTCGGCACCGCGAAGATCCTGCGCGCGGGCAAGGACTGCACGATCGCCGCGCTCGCGCTCATGGTGCCGCGGGCGCTGGAAGCGGCCGAACGGCTGCACGCCGAGGATGGCATCGCGTGCGAAGTCATCGACGTGCGCTCGCTCGTGCCGCTCGATACGCGCACGCTGCTTTCCTCGGTGGGCAAGACCGCGCGCCTGTACACCGTGGAAGAAAATCCGCGTCTTTGCGGCTGGGGCGCGGAGATCGCCTCGATCGTCGCGGAGGAAGGCTTCTGGAGCCTCGATGCGCCGATTGTGCGCATCACCACGCCGCATATTCCGCTGCCGGCCGCCGACGCGCTCGAAGACGCAACGATTCCATCGGTGGAGCGCATCGTCGAGACGGTTCGCCGCACCATGGGTTGAGAGACGGGAAGGCAGCCGCATGGACATCCTCATGCCGCAGCTCGGCGAAACAGTCGCCGAGGGAACGGTCACCAACTGGTACAAGAAGATCGGCGAAAGCGTGCGGGCCGACGAGGCGCTGTTCGACGTCGAAACCGACAAGGTGGCAACCGAGATTCCTTGCCCGGTGGCAGGCGTGCTGGCCGAGGTCCTCGTGCCTGCGGGAACGACAGTAAAGGTGGGTACGCGCCTCGCAGTGGTCCGGTCGGCCGGCGAGCAGGTCGCTGCGGCGGGGCCGACTCGAGAGAACACTGACGTCCGCCGGTCGGTCGCTGCCGCGCAAGCGGAAGCCCGGAGCCCGGCTTCGCTTCTGGATTCCCGCGTGCGCGGGAATGACAACGCCCAATACCCGGATGCTGGCACTGCTCCCTCGATAGCAGCAGAACGCGACTCGCAGCAAAAGCTCTCGCCGGTGGTGCGGCGGCTCCTCGCCGAGCACGGGCTCGATGCAGCGGCCATCCGTGGCAGCGGCCGGGACGGCCGCGTGACGCGCGACGATGTACAGGCATTCCTGGCGCACCGGGCGCCCGCCATGCAACCGGCATCGAGCGCCGAGGCGGCCGTGCCGTTCGTGGTCGCTCGCGGACCCGGCGCCGCGGCGGCGGAGCCCATGCCGATGCCAGCGCCCGTACCAGCGAGCCGGCTAGTTCCTGGCTCCCCTCTCCCTCCGGGAGAGCGGCCGGGGGTGAGGGAAATTGAGCCGGCGACGGCTGAGTACGCCGCCTCGCGTGTCGCGCAGGCCGGAGAAGTGATCGTCCCCCTCAACAACATCCGCCGCCGCTCCGCCGCGGCCATGACGCGCGCCTGGCAAGTGGTTCCACATGTGCTGCAGGCGGTCGAGGCGGACTACTCGCGCATCGAGCAGGCGCGCCGCGCCAGGCAGGCGGCGTGGCAGGCGCGCGAAGGCTTCGAGCTCACCTACCTGCCCTTCCTCGCCTGGGCCGTGTGCCAGGCCTTGCAGCGCTACGAACAGCTCAATGCACGCATCGACGGCGACAACCTGGTGGTTTCGCGCCGCGTGCAGCTCGGCATCGCGGTCGACCTGAACCACGAAGGCCTGGTGGTTCCGGTGATCCGGGATGCACAGGATCGAAACGTACCGGCGCTGGCGCGCGAAATCCGTCGGCTCGCGCTCGCGGCCCGAGGCAATAAGCTCAAGCCCGACGACTTGTCGCAGCCGACGTACACGATCTCGAATTCGGGCGTGTTCGGCACGCTCATCACCGCGCCCATCGTCAACCCGCCGCAGGTCGCAATTCTTTCCACCGACGGGGTGAGCAAGCGTCCGGTCGTGGTGGAAGCGCCGGAAGGCGACAGCATCGCGGTGCGTCCGGTCGGGGTGCTGGCGCAGTCGTTCGACCATCGGGCCGTCGACGGCGCCTACTCGGCGGCTTTCCTCAAGGAGTTGAAGCGGATCGTCGAGACACGCATGTGGATCGACGATGTGGTGTAGCTCGTAGCTGTGTAGACCGTAATCGTCGTCATTCCCGTGAAACGGGAATCCAGGCAGAGGATGGTTCAGCGAGACGCACGCCATCCTGGATTCCCGCGTGCGCGGGAATGACGGCACGGTCGGTTCACGAAACACTCTTACGCACGGGAAACGGGACAATGAACCAGCACAAGCTCGGATGGATCGGCATCGGCCGCATGGGCTACGCCATGGCGCAACTGCTCGCCAAGGCGGGCTGCGATCTCTCGGTATGGAACCGCACTCGCGCCAAAGCCGAGCCGCTGAAGGAGTACGGCGCCAAGGTGGTCGACAAGCTCACGGATCTTGGCGCGTGCGACATCGTGTTCACGATGGTGTCGACCGGCAAGGACGTAAAGGAGGTGCTGTACGGGCCCAACGGGGTCATGTCGGGCGGGAAGGCGCCGAAGATCGTGGTCGATTCGACCTCGATCTCGATCCCGGAGTCGGCCGAGATTCGCGCCGAATTGACCAAGCGGGGCGTAAAGCTGCTGGCCGCGCCGGTCTCCGGCAATGCCAAGGTCATCAAGGCCGGCAAGCTCACCTTCGTCGCGTCCGGCCCGCAGGATGCCTACGACACCGTGCTGCCCTACCTGAGCGCGGTCGGCTCGGGCGTCACCTACGTCGGCGACGGCGAGCTCTCGCGCATCGCCAAGATCTGCCACAACGTCATGCTGGGCGTCGTGATCCAGAATTTGTGCGAGATCACACTGCTCGCGCAGAAGGCCGGCATGCAGCGCCACGCCTTCCTCGACTTCCTTAACAAGAGCGTGATGGGCTCGATGTTCACGCGCTACAAGACGCCGGCGCTCGTGAATCTCGATTTTGCCGTCACCTTCACGCCCGAGCTGCTGCGCAAGGACATCGAACTCGGCCTTTCGGCGGCGAAGGAGCTCGGTGTGCAGATGCCGCTTGCATCGATCACCCGCGACATGGTGCAGACGCTCATCGACAACGGCTACACCGACCAGGACTTCGCGACGCTGATCATGCTGGGCGCGAAGGCTTCGGGCATGGAGCTGAAGGCCGAGAACGTCGAGGTGGGCGACGGGTTGTCGTAGGAAACTCATTCCCCTCCTGACGAGGGGCGGGACTACTCATTCCCTTCCTGACAAGGAGGGGCTGGACGCGACAATGTCGCGGACGGGGTGGTTTGCAGCAAAACCACACCACCCCGGCGCTTCGCGCCACCCCTCCTCGTGAGAGGAGGGGAAGGCACTAGAGATTTCCCCTCCTTACCAAGGAGGGGCTGGACGCGACAGTGTCGCGGACGGGGTGGTCCGCGATCGAAAACCACACCACCCCGGCGCTTCGCGCCACCCCTCCTCGTGAGCAGTATTAGCCCGCAGGCGGGCAGGCGCGGTTAAGAAACCTGAAGTGGTAAGGTGAACGACCGCGCGCTATGACCGACACCTCACTGGTGCCTTGTGCCCGGTCGTGAGCATGGTCGGGGTTTCGTCGGCGACACTGGTGAGCGCTGTAGAGGCGCATCCCGCTTGAGAGATTGAGTCGATACGACGAGCCCATTGGCGCGGCCGTTCAAGCCCATTATGGAGCAAACGATGGCGATGCGCAGTTCATGGGAAGTGGCCTACCCGAATGCGGCAGGGATTGATGTCGGGGGTTCGATGCACTTTGTGGCAATACCGCCGGATCGGGGCGCTGAGGTGGTGCGCAATTTCGGGGTGAGTACGGCTGAATTGCACCGAATGGCGCAGTGGTTGATCGACTCGGGCGTCGATACGGTGGCGATGGAGTCCACGGGGGTGTATTGGATCCCGGTCTTTGAGGTGCTGGAGCGGCGAGGCTTGCGTGTGGGTGCTGGTCAACGCTCGGCACGTGCACAATGTGCCCGGGCGCAAGTCCGACGTTCTGGACTGCCAATGGCTGCAGCAGTTGATGAGTTTCGGACTGCTGCAAGGCGCTTTCCGCCCTGAGGATCGGGTGTGTGCGCTTCGAGCGCTAAGCCGTCATCGCGACACGCTGATTACGGAGCAAGCTCGCCAGGTTCAGCGCATGCAGAAGGCGCTGGTGCAGATGAACGTGCAACTCGGTGACGTGCTCTCCGATGTGGTGGGCGCCAGTGGCCAGGCGATTGTGCGCGCCATCGTAGCCGGGGAGCGCTCCCCGGCTCGGCTGGCCGGGCTATGCCGGCGCGGAATCAAAGCCCGGCCCGAACAGCTCGAACAGGCGCTCCAGGGCAATTGGCGCGAGGAGCACCTGTTCGTGCTGACGCAGGCGCTGGCAATGTACGACAGCGTGGCGCAACGTGTGGTCGAGTGCGACAGCAAGATCGAGGCGCTTCTCGCCCCGTTG
>WHTS01000041.1 GCA_009377585.1 Betaproteobacteria bacterium | reverse complement strand
CCAGAGTTCGTGGTTCGGACCGTCATCTCGACACCTGATCAACCGTGCATAACGGAAAAATCATGCACCCCACGGCCTCGCTCGCAAATTTCATGAATAATGCAGGTTAGGGGATGCCACGATACTGATAGCCGGCAAGCCTCGAGGTCGGCGGCGCAAGCCTCTGTTGGGCCACCGCTTCGCTCCCCGAAAAAAAGGGCGAAGGGGGGCGATCAGAAAGACTTGCGTCGAGAGCTCCTGGCCTCGGGGAAATTCGACAACAGCTACAGACCGAGCCGTTCCGCAATCATGGCGGACAGCGTTCCGGACCGATCCCAAAAGTGTCCGCCACAAACCGGAATCGTGTCCGCTATGGGCCGGAACGCGCAGCAACGGCTGGGTGACAGCAGTTCGGCCAATCCGGTCAAGCAGTCAGCTTGGAGCGCAGGGCAGCTTCTCGCCAGCCAGCTGACCGGCGCGGCATCCAGGCCGATATGCGATTGTTCTCGACTTTTGGACACCATTGCTGACGGATTGAATGGACTTGACGTCGTAATTGCACCAACCACGCCGCAGCTCAACGATCACGCTTCGGTGATATTGCTGCCCGACGATCCCGCATACCAGCCGCCGGTAGAGTGCTCGCCCTGGTTCCCGCGCCAATGACCACGGGCGCACACGCGGTGCCTCCACGATATCAGGCCGGACCGCGTGCGCACTGCTGCAGTAGCGCCTGCAGTTTCTCCAGCGCCGCCGAGGGCGCACCATGCCACACGAGGTGCGTGCGGTTGCGCCGGATGCGCCCGGGCAATTCGTGCTGCTTGACTTCGCTGCCGGCCTTCACCGACGCGAGCAGCGACTTCGGCACCAGCGCATAGCCGGTGCCCGCCGCGACGCAAGCGATCATCGCTTGGTACGACGCGAGCTCCAGGGTGCGCGCGGGCAGCACGCCGCCGGTCCCCAGCCACTCTTCCATGCGCTTACGGTACGAGCAGCCGCTCACGAACGCAATCAGCGTGTGGCCAGCAAGCTGCGCGGCACGTGTGATGGGCGACATGTCGTCGCCGGTGATCAGCACCAGCTCTTCTTCGAACACCTTCATCGCGTTCAGGCCCTGCGCAGTGAAGGGCTCGGAGACGAAAGCCGCCTCGATCTCGAAGGTCGACACGCGCTGCACCAGGGCCACCGTGGTGCCGGTGACCAGCCCGACTACGACACCGGGATACAACTTGTGGAACCTCGACAGGATCGGCGCGAGCCGGCTGCCCGCCGTGCTCTCGAGCGAGCCGATGCGCAGCACGCCCATAGGGTCGCCCTTCTTGAGCTCGTGCTCCGCTTCGTCGGCGATGCGGAACAGCCGCTGCGCGTACGAGAGCAGCAGCTCGCCCTCGGGCGAAAGCGTGAGCGTGCGGCCTTGCTTGCGGAAGAGCTGGCGCCCGAGCCTTTCCTCCAGCTGCTTGATCCGCGTGGTGACGTTCGACTGCACGCGGTTGAGCTTGTTCGCCGCGCGGATCACGCCGCCTTCTTCCACCACGGCGCGGAAGATCTCCAGGGTGTCCAGATCGATGGTTCTCATGGAAAGAACGACTGTTCTGGATTATTCATTTGTGGGTAAAGCCGATTCTCGCTCTAATGGCTTTCCATGTGCAACACACACCGCGCTTCTGCTGTCGCCGTTGCGCTGGCCGGCATCCTGTCGCTCGCGGTCGCGATAGGCATCGGCCGCTTCGCGTTCACGCCGCTGCTGCCGCTGATGCTGCGCGAGGGGCACATCGACCTCCCGGCGGGCGGGTGGATCGCGGCGGCGAACTATGCGAGCTATTGGATCGGTGCGCTCACGGCGTCGCGAATGCGTTGGAGTGCTTTGCGGCTCGGCATGGTCGCACTGATCGCGACCCCGATCCTCACGGCGATGATGGCGCTGCCGCTCGGTTCGTGGACCTGGGCCGTGCTGCGATTCGCCGCGGGCGTCGCGAGCGCGTGGGCGTTCGTCGCGACGGCGAAGTGGTGCCTCGGCGCGCTGGCCCGGCAGGGTCGCCCGCAGCTCGCAGGCGCCGTGTACTCGGGCGTCGGCTTCGGCATCGCGCTGGTCGGGAGCTACTGCGTGGCGGCAGCGTCGTTCGACGAGCCTTCGGCAGGAATATGGGTGCAGCTAGCGGTGATATGCGTCGTGCTGGTGGTCCCCGTCTCGCACGCTCCGTCGTGGAAGACCCGCGCCTGTTCGGCCTCGCATGGCCCGTGTTCGGACTCATTGCGGCAGCATCGACCTTCATCGCCGCACCCTTGATGCGCCGCTTCACGCGCCTGCAAGTGTGGGCTGGGTCGAACGTCGTGATGGGCAGCGGCGTGTTGCTGCCAAGCGTATGGCTCAATGGCTGGACAGTCGCGCTCTCCGCGCTGTGCGTGGGCGGCACTTTCATGATCGTGACGCTCGCGGGTGTGCAGGAGGTGCGGGCGCGGGCGCGCGGCGACGAAACCCCGCTCGTCGCCCGCATGACAGCCGCGTTCGCGCTCGGGCAGATCGCGGGCCCGATCGCTTCCTCGCTGCTGCTGCATGTCCCCGCGTTCACGAAGGACGGCTTGAACATCGCGCTGCAGCTCGCCGCGTTAAGTGTTTTTGCCGCGGCCCTGGGGCTGTGGCGCATTAACTGCCGCGAAGCGGCCCTCGTTTCCAAGAGAAGGAGTTTTCCCATGCCAGCTGATGCCGTCAAGCAAGGTTTCGCGCCGGACGCGCGCGAGCGGCTCCCGATGCTTTCCGCCGATGCAATGAATGATGCGCAGCGAGCCGGCGAGCAGGCGCTGACCGACGGCCCGCGCAAGGGCGTCTACGGGCCGTTCCTGCCGCTGCTGCGCAGCCCGAAGCTGCTCGATTGCGTTGCGAGGACGGGCGAGTACCTGCGCTTCGATAGTGTCTTGCCCGCCGACGTACGCGAGCTCGTCACCTGCGCCGTCGCGCGCCACACCAGCAATCAGTTTGAATGGGTGATGCATGCGCCACTCGCGATCAAGGCGGGCGTTGCGCAGTCCGCTCTCGATTCGCTGCTTTTCGCGCAGCCGATCGACAAAGGCGTGCCGGCGCCGGGATTGCTTGCCCATGTGGCGATCAGCAAATTCCTCGATCACCAGCCGCTGTACCGCCAGGAGAGCCAATGCGCACGGCTCGGCGTGGCCCTTCGACGCTCCACACTGGCTGGTTGGCTCGGGCAACTCGAGGTGCTCATCGAGCCGCTGGTCGAGCGGCTGATCAAGCACCTGCACGCGGAGCCGATCCTGCACGCCGACGAGACCACCGTGCCGGCGCTCGATCCCGGCACCGGGCGCACCGCGACTGCCTACCTCTGAGCGTACCGCACCGGACCCTGGAGCACCCCTACAGGCGGTGCCCGAGAACTTCAGCGTCATCACGAACAGGTACGGCCGGCGGTACCTGACCGCCGCGGAAATGGCGCGCGCGATTGGTGTGTGCGTGACCCAGGTCCACAACCTCGGTGCACACGGCGTGTTACCTCGCGAGCGCCATGGCAACGGTGAGCGGTGTCTGTATGCTCCGCTAGACGGCGCGACCTTCGTCAAGGGCGAGGGCGGTCGATACCGGCCGCGGCCGCCCGCCCTAATCCCTGCTCAATCGTCAACACAGGAGACAGTCTGATGCGTACGCCTTGTCGCGGGGCTTGCGCACCCGAGCGGGCATCACGCAGGTGCCGTAGTGCCGGGCCAGTTCCTCGTATGAGGGATTGATCTCGGGTTCGTAGCGATCGGCGCGATTGACCCCCGAGCGAAGGTTATCGGGGATGGTCAGCGCCGGAACACCGCCGAAGTGCTCGTACATGCGCACGTGGCTGTCCAGCCACGCCGGCAGCTCCTGCGACAGGCTCGCCATCGCGAAGGTGTACGAGCTCGCCCCCAGTTCGCCGACGAACAGTTCCGTGGACACCTTCGCGCCGCTGACCGGATCGGTGATCGCGATGCCGTCGCAATAGTCGACGAAGCTGCGCTCGCCGGGGGCGTGGTTCTGGCGCAGCACCACCGACAGGCGCTTCTCGTACTGTCGGTACAGCTCGGCGAACTGCGAGTACTGGTAGCCGTCGGGATGCTCGGCCTTGTACTCGGTCCATAGCAGCGCCACCGTCACCTGGTGGTCGCGGCGCGCCAACTCCTCGCGGATTCGCCCCCAGTCGGGCAAACGGGCGCTGACGCGCCAGCCTACCCCCCGACTTGGCTGGATACAGGCGTTGGTCGAGAGTCGGCTCGTCGAGCGCCTCGACGGCCACCCAGTCCGTGAGCCCGGCGGCGAGCGCCCGGCGCAGGCACTCGGCCACCGCGGTCTTGCCGCAGCCCACCGCCAACCCGATACGTCGGGCGCCGACGATCCCGCCCAGTAGGCGTAGCCGAAGAATCTCTTTGATCTTACGCATCGCAAGCCTCTGTTGGGCCACCGCTTCGCTCCCCGAGAAAAAGGGCGAAGGGTGGCGATCAGAAATCAGAAAGACTTGCGTCGAGGGCTTCGAGCCTCGGGGAAGTTCGACAACGGCTATCGACCGAGCCGTTCCGGAATCATGGCGGACAGCATTCCGGAGCGACCCAAAAAGTGTCCGCCATCAAATCGGAATGCTGTCCGCCATGACGCCGAACGCTGTCCGCCATCAGACCGGAATCGTGTCCGTCATGGTCCGGAACGCGCACCAGCCCAGCAGCTCGTGTGATTGTTTATCTCGGGCCCTAACTGGGAACGGGAACGGACGTGCCACTTCGGTCAGCCGGCGAGCGAAGCCTCGAACTCCGGGAAAACCTGCCCGCCGTCTTGCCGTTTGGAGACCAGCCCCTGTGCAAGCTGCTCGTCGCATAGCATCTGAATCACCTTCAGGTTCTGCTCGATGCCGTAAGGGGACTAATCTTCCCCGAAGAGGCTCGTAGTGTCCTCGATCTCAGCCAACGTCCAAGGAGTGAGGTCCGCTAGCTGCTTCCGATTCGCCTGCCAGCGCCGCTTGGAACTCTCGAGCGCATTGAAAAGCCTACGCAATACGTCGGGATCACGTTGATAGACTTCCCGCCGCACACACTTCGACGAATGCCCCCAGCCTCGATCCTGCACGCACCTCATTACCCCTGGCGCACGCACTGGCCTTCAGCATCAGTGCCGCTTAATTCCCGCATCCTTGACTAGCTTCTTCCATTTTGCGATGTCAGAGCGTATGAAATCCGAGAACTCCTCCGGGGTACCTGTAAGAGGCTCACTGCCGTTGGAGGCCAAACGGTCAACTACAGGTTCCATTTGCAGGATAGATACAATTTGCTTATTGAGGCTTTGCACTATGCTTTTTGGTGTTCCCGCCGGCGCAAGAACACCTGACCATGAGGTCGTGTCATAGCCCGGCACAGCCTCAGCGATTGCCGGCACATCGGGAAGTAAGCGCGAGCGCTTTACCGTTGTGACGCCTAGCGCTCGCAGCTTTCCGCTTTTCACTACGGGCAGGCCGGACAGCGTACCGGTGAACATCATCTGAACCTGACCAGATACCGTATCAACCAAGGCGGCGGCGCTGCCCTTATAAGGAACGTGGACCACATCAATCGACGCCATCACCTTGAATAGTTCAGCCACTAAATGTGACCCCGCCCCAACACCAGAAGAACTAAAGTTAATCTGACCGGGCCGCGCGCGCGCCACATGAATAAGTTCCTTCACTGAACGGACGCCTAAAGTCGGGTTCACAACGAGCACATACGGTTGCGATGCCGTTTGCGTAATTGGCGAAAAATCCGCAATGGGGTCAAATGGCAACCCGCTATCGGGAGGCAACGCGGGCGCCGTAGTGAAGGATGGGGTGCTGAGCAAAAGCGTGTAACCGTCCGGGTTCGCTCGCGCGACAGTGTTCATACCGATCACGCCGCCAGCGCCGGGCCGATTGTCAATGATAACTTGCTGTCCTAATGTCTCAGTCAACTTCTGGCCGATCAGCCGTGCGACCAAGTCGGCTGTTCCACCGGAACCGGTTGCCACGACGAGCCGAATCGGCCTCTCCGGATATCCCTCGGAGTGCGCGCACAGCGGCAACGCCACGAGACTCACAAGAACTGACATCACCTTCAATCTATTCATGCTTGCTCACCTTGCTCCGACGATAACCAATGGAATGCTCTGCGATGGCGTGCTTCGAATGCGGCGATATCGCGCTCCCGCTCCAGTGTGAGCGCGATATCGCTAAGTCCTTCAAGGAGGCAGCGCTTTCCAAAGCTATCGACTTCAAACGGGTGGGCGATCCCCGCCACGTCTGTTACGAGCTGTTGTTCGAGATCGACCGTGAGCGTCGCGCCGGGCTCTTGGTGCAACTGCTTGCGCAGAGCTGCAGTCGTTTCAGAGGGGAGTCGCACCGGCAAAATCCCATTCTTGAAACAGTTATTGAAGAAAACATCACCGAAGCTCGTTGCAACGACGACGCGAATTCCGTAGTCGTAATGGGTATATACGGCTCCAATTCGTGATGAGCCGCATGCGTAATTGTGCGCAGCCACGATAATTTTAGCCTTACGGTATGCTGATCGGTTCAGAACAAAATCAGGCGTCTCACCGCCGTCTTCATTGAATCTGAGATCGTGAAACAGCCAGCGCCCGTATCCACCGTCCCGGCGCGATTTGCGCATTAGGCGGGCCGGAAAGACCTGGTCATTGTCTACATTGTCCATGTCGATTGGCACCGCGACGGCTGTCAGCCGTGTAAACCTGTCCATCTAGGACTCCTTCGCGAACTCACGAACGTCAGCGAGACGGCCAGTGATGGCGGCCGCCACTGCCATTTCCGGTCCGACCAAATGCGTGCGACTACCCTTACCTTGGCGTCCGCGGAAGTTTCGGTTGGAAGTTGAAGCGCACCGCTTCCCTTCTGGCACGTTGTCGCCGTTCATGCCCACGCACATCGAGCATCCCGCCTCGCCCCAGGTAAAGCCCGCGCTGCGAAATACGCGATCAAGCCCTTCCGCTTCAGCCTTCAACTTCACTTGCGTGGAACCGGGTACGACGAGCGCCGGAACGATGGCCCTCCGGCCGCGAGCAATTGCGGCAGCGGCCCGTAAGTCCTCGATGCGGCTGTTCGTGCACGATCCGATGAACACTTGGTCGATGCGTACATCCAGCAAGCGGGTACCGGGTTTGAGCCCCATATACTCCAATGAACGCTCCATGGCAGCGCGCTTTTGCGGATCTCTTTCCGACGCCGGGTCCGGCACAACGCCATCAATCGGGGATGCGTTTTCGGGACTGTTCCCCCAAGTCACCATTGGCGCGAGCGCGGCGGCGTCGACATGCACCTCCTGGTCGAACTTTGCGCCCGTGTCGGTTGGCAAGGTCTTCCAGTAAGTGAGGGCTGCATCCATCGCAGCGCCGGCCTTCGGTGAATATGGACGATTTGTTGCGTAAGCAAAGGTCTTATCGTCTGGCCCAATAATGCCTAGCCGCGCCCCGGCCTCGATCGACATGTTGCAAACCGTCATCCGCTCCTCCACTGACATCTCGCGGATCGCTTCACCGTCATACTCTATTGCGTGCCGCAGCGCACCGCCATGGCCCAGTTTCGCGACAATCGACAAAATCACGTCCTTCGCCGATACGCCGAGAGGACGCTTACCATCGACTAGCACACGCATTGTGCGTGGCTTACGTTGCCAAATCGTCTGCGTTGCAAGTACGTGAGCCAGTTCGCCACCGATCCCGAACGCAAGCGCCCCCATCGCACCCTGCGTTGAGGTATGCGAATCGCTGCATAGAACAACGACGCCCGGTTGGGTTAAACCTTGCTCCGGGCCGACGAGATGCTGAATCCCGCGGTATTTGTTTTGCAAGCCAAACAGCGTGATGCTGGACTCATCGACGTTGCGCTCGAGCATACGAATCACGTTACGACGCTCGTCGTCGGCAACATCGTCCATGCGCGGCCCCGCACTCGCTGTGTAATGGTCTATCGTGGCAATCACTTGCCGAGGCCGCCGCACACGAAAGCCTTGCGAATTCATCACGTCAAATGCGTGAAAGGACCCTTCGCTTACCATAAGCCAGTCGACATAAAGCAACGTCTGGCCGCCGTCATCCTCGACGATTGTGTGAGACTTCCAAATCTTGTCGAAAATGCAGATCGGTCCAGTCATGTCAAGACTCCAGTCCGACGCGACTTTTGTCGTCGACGCCATAGCGTTCCTCGAGCTCCCGCATTCTTGAGATACCTAGCAATTCGTGGCGCTCGGCCCAGCCAGCAAGGTGGTCCTTCAGGCACTCGACGGACGCGCCTTTCTTTAACTCATGCAATACGCGTTGGGACGCGCGTATTCCTGCCAGCAGAAGGAAATTGGGGTAGATCGCAATTTTGAAACCCAGTTTCTGAATCTCATCGCCTGTTAAAAACGGCGTCTTGCCGCTCCCCGCCATGTTGAACAGAGTGGGAACGCGAAAAGTCGCTGGCACCTGCGCCAACTGCTCTGTCGTACGGAGTTCCTCGATAAACAAGATATCTGCGCCTGCCTCTTGATAATGCCTCCCGCGCTCGATTGCCTGCTCAAAGCCTTCTACGGAATAGGCGTCAGTCCTAGCAATAATTGCAAAATCGCTATCGCTTCTCGCGTCAACTGCTGCCTTGATCTTCGATACCATTTCCTCAACAGGTACCAGCGTCTTTCCAGCGTAATGGCCGCATCGCTTAGGCCATTGTTGATCTTCGATGTGAACAGCCGCAACACCGGCCCGTTCGTAAGCCCGGATCGTGCGTTGGACGTTCAGCGGACCACCGTATCCTGTATCCGCATCTGCGATTACGGGCATCTGGGACGCTTCTGCGATGCGTTGTGCGTTGTCCACCATCTCGGTCATCGTCAAGAGTCCTATGTCTGGCGTTCCAAGGCGAACCGCTGCAGTTCCGCTCCCTGTCATGTAGATCGCGTCAAATCCCTCGGCCGCCGCGATGCGCGCATTCAGACAGTCTGCGACGCCTGGCGCAATAAGAAGTTTTTCGGATTCAATCAGACTACGAAGTCTCGTTGTGGGGCGATCCATGGTGGGTCCTCAGAGTGGTGCACTATTCGAGCCGGTAATCGAAAGCATCTGGCTTGCCTCGAACCTTGAGTGGTTCCCTCCCCCTTAAACCTTGGGCTTGGCGCCTTTGATTTGGGTACGCAACATTAAGCGCCTTTCGATGGGATCAAAAGCGGTGCGTTTGTGCATCGCGCAACGGTTGTCCCAGATCAAGAGGTCACCGATGCTCCACTTTTGAAACCACGCGTAGCCTTCTTGTATCGCGTGAGCCCATAAGCGGGTGAGCAATGCTTCGCTCGCTTCAAGAGCCAGGCCGACTACATACGCGTTAGGCCTGCGCCCGAGGAAGAGCGCATGGCGTTGCGTTACCGGGTGACGAATGATGATCGGATGCATCGCGCCGGGTGCTTCGCGCGGATCAATCACTTCCTTGTAGCCTTTCCGTAGTTCCCCCGCGCTGTTGCGGCTCGCATCGTGCTTGATTTGTTTACCGTAGATCTGCGCCTTCAGATCGGCGGGCAGTGTTTCAAAAGCATGGTACATACTTAGAAAGGCGGTCTCACCACCACTCTCAGTGACTTCGAGCGCATACAGGAGCGCGCCAGAGGCGGTGATCTCGTTGTACGACATATCCGTATGCCAAACCGCTTCACCGTAGCCAAGGCTGCCGACGGGCTGCCCGTCTTCCATGATGTTCGACATTACGGCGATATGGGGATATCCGGCGATCCATGGCTTCCCCTTGATATTGATGGGCGCCTTGTCGAGCTCGCCGAAACGGCTGCTGAATGCAAGCAATTGATCCTTAGTGAGCGTCTGTCCACGAAAGCGCAGCACCTGCCGGTCCATCCAAGCATCGTGAATTGCCTGGAACTCTTCTTCCGTCAACGGCTTTGAAAGATCAACACCGACGATATCGGCGGCGATAGGCTTGTCCGTAGGAACTACTTGAATAGCACACACTCGTGGCGATCTTTCTCTCGTTGTTTGGCATGGAGCTTACTGAGTGAGAAGCGAGGATTTACAAACAGGGTCTCGATCACACCTAATATTATTAATAATTGATGATATGAATCCGGTTGTCAAGAGAAATCTTCTGACTGCGCCGAGGGACCAACAGGTTTCCATATACGGCGTTCGATCCGAGAAACTGCGGCATGCGCCCGATGCGCGAGAAGCAGGCGCATTCCGCGCCTTTCGTCGTACGTTCCGTATACTGTGGAGCAAGGCGATGACGTTCGCGTAAGATGTAAACGACTATTGCACGGTTGTTGCGCGCGATGACGAATTCTCGACCGCTGTAGTAATCTTTGCAGCGTTTTTCGTTCGCCGTAGGTTCGAATTCTTCTCGAATTCCCCGGGAAATCCTACTAATGCCATCAAATGCACCGCACCATGTCTTCGACATTTGAAGCTTCAAGTGGCGCCCGTAATTCTGAACTGACCCAGACGTTGCCGGAAAAGATTGCAGCGACGTTAGCGGAGCGCGTTGTTTCCGGCAGCTACTGCCCAGGAGCAAGGCTTATCGAGGCGGCACTAGTCAGGGAATTTGGTGTCAGCCATGGGCCGGTACGGGATGCATTCCGTATCCTTCAAAATTCCGGCCTTGTGGTCATTCATCCGTACCGGGGCGCTGAAGTCACAGCCCTGACTGTCCGTGAAGTTACGGAGATCTATCAGGTACGCGCGGCTCTCGTGGGGCTGCGTGCGCGATGGCTCGCTGAAGATCCCGGGCGCACAAGCCTCGTGGCGCAGGTCGAAGGACCTATCGCGAAGTTGAGAGAGATTGCAAGGTCATCGGACGGCGCGAGCGAGTACACCACTGTGGCGTTTTCCATAAATCGTGCGTTCACCGAAAGTTTGAGCAACCGCTGGTTACGTTCAATGCTGCAGGCACTTACGCTGCAGACCAGTCGTTACACGCGCCTCGCCTTAGCAGCCGGCGAGCGGCGCAGAGAATCAGCGCGTCTCTGGGATACTCTGCTCGACGCAATCAGGAAGGGCGATGCGAAGCGTGCCGAAAGGATAGCGTCTACGATCTCGCTTGCGACACGTGACGCCGCCATCAAACAGCTTCAACGACTGGAGTTCCAGGAACGATTAGTTGTCAGGGCCAATGAACGTTCGAAGTCGCGACGCGCCCGGAAAAGCTAAAGTATCGGTCCCGGCGGCGAGGTTTGTACCGGCTAGGTTGTCTCGGTCGCCCTTTTTCCCAAGTGCGGAGGAGATGTGTACTCGCACTGATCTGCTGAATCTAAAGCAACACCAGCGCATTCCTATCATCTCCGCCGCCGAGGCGCTTACTCGAATCGAGCAGCAGAAAATAGACCTCAGACTTCAGGCAGCAATGCGGTTATAGTAATGAGCATTCCGCCGAGCCGTGTCCGACGATGGATGGCCGCACCGTCCGCAGCAATCGCGGGCTTTTTGCGGATCAATCGATTCCTCAGCCCGCTCCGCGTACGCATTCAAATGCGGAGACAGTGGCGGTAACCGGATCAGCTTCGTGCCGCCCTCCTCCGAGAACACCCGGAATCGTTGTGAGTACTTCGTATCCCGATCGATGATGAGGTACTTCTTGCCGGCGAGCCCGCCATCCTGCTCGTCGACCAAGTTACGCCCAATCTGAAGAAGCATCCATGCCTCATCCGGTCGCCTGGTGATGCCGGTGACATGCACCGTTCGCTCGATCAAGGAAGAATGCCTGGCGAGAAATGATATTCGTCGGGCAGGCGTCCTTGCGTCGGGCGATCGCGGAGTACATGGCGCACTTCTTCCACGAGGAGCGCAATCATCGGGTGGTTCAGGTTGACCAGCGCACCTTGAATCCGCGTATAGCCCCACGTGGGATTCTCGTGTGCCATCCGAACGATCAACTGTCCGATCTCGCGCATGATTCCAGGCCGCCCTGGACTTCGCCGCTTGTTGAAGTTCCACTTCTCGGCCACCAACCGGCGGTGCCACCGCATTAAAGTGTCAGGAGATATGCTCGTGTCGAGCCCCAGCGGGCTTTTGCGCCCAACCGCCTTCGCCTTCCGCGCGAGTAGCGCTCGCTCCTCATCGGTGAATCGGATGCGTTTGTCACGCAGCCGCTTCTTCAGCATCCGATTATCGGGCCTGCAGGAACTCGATAACGATCAACTGATGGCGGTGCACCCAGCCCGAGACGGCCATGCGGAGAAACGTCAGCAGTGGCGACACCGAAAACATGCCTCAGTTTACCGCGCACGACGTTTGAATTGTGGGACTCGGCCTGATGCTCGAATTTCAGTCTGCCCGCCCTTTCCTCTTCTGCGGCAACCTCTCCGATGTATCGGTCAGATCCTCTGTCTCAGAAAGCTCGCGAAATTCTAGAACGGTCAGCCAGTTCATGCGGTTGCAACGAAAGCTTCCTTCGCTTGCTTGCTTGACCCAGTAAGCAGAGCATGAAGGAGCCGCAGGTCCTTCATGCCTTCCAGCGCGAGAATCCGATCGCGAACTTGCTCCGCGCGCGATTCCGGGAGCACAAGGGTCGCATTGTCCATGAACTTCTTGATAACGTCCTCAGTAGATAGCGGGCGGTCTGCGCAACCGCGATTTATCTGCTCGCGGTGCGCGAGTTCGCGGCCGTCCTTCATCCTTATGACAACTTCTCCCGAGAAGTGCACTGGGTGGCCGGACTTCACATCGGCCTCGTAATCCACTTTGTCCGCGAGCGAGAGAATAGCTGGATCGGTGTAAACATCCTCTTCCAGTTCACGGAAGCCAAAACGTTGGCGAATGATGCTCGCCGCGACGGCGAACTGAACGCTGAATTGTGCTGCATAGCTGCTCTCCGGTCGACGGCGCTTGGCCACTGGCTCACACACCACGAACAACGCGTCCGGCGGTACCAGTGCGCGGATCGACTCTATCTCCTGAGGCCTTAGCTCATGCTGCTTCGCCAGAATGGCAGCGGCATCGGCACATGCATGCACGAGGTGGCATGCCGGCATTGGCTTGATGGCTACGCGCATGGTCTCCCATACACTACCCAAGTGCGCGGTGGCCAGCGAAAGGTCACAGGCCTTGTACAAATCGGCCATATGGGTAGCATAGACGCCGTACTTACCTTCGTATCGTGCTCGAGGACTGCTGCACCGCGCACTCGACGGAAGAGCACGCGAATTCCATCGGATCGCTCAAGCGCTTCTGTACGGTCACGACATCCGTCGACGTGGCGTTCGCCTGATATCCGCCGCCGCGGATGATCTCGTCTAGGCAGTTGGTCTCACCAACCGATTAGACCATTAGCGGAAAGGCGCTGTGCGGTCTTTCGTAGGGATTGCGTCGCGCCGGCTGAATAAAGGCACCCAAGCGTGTGGGTGACGCCGCAGTCCTCGCGCTACGAGTGCGAAAAAAAGGAGCTGGGGGTGCCGCAGCCCTATTGAGAATCCGCCAATTATCAAGTTATCAAGACAGGAAAGCTCCGGCCTTACTGGGGAGTGGCTACTGGATTCTCAATTTACGGTCGATCAACGCTCTGGTTTCCGGATTGCCACGAATAGGCACGACGAAGAACCAACGTCGTGCAACGCGACCAATATGCTCGAGTAGCGCCGAAAACCTAGAATTAGCAGCGCAAAGCTGACAGTGTTGCGGGGATCACCAGGAGGAGTGTGCGCTACATTGACCACCTCACCCGGCCGTCGCACCCGAAGCCTTCACGGCCTTTGCCCATTTTGCGATCTGCGCCTCGATGAACGCTGCGAACTCCTCGGGAGTGCTTCCGATCCATTCGGCGCCCTGCGCTATAAACGGATCACGCACTTCTGGAAGAGAAATGATCTGCATGAGCTCCCTGTGCAACTTGGCAGCGATATCCTTCGGCGTGCCGGCCGGCAGAGCAACACCAAACCATGAAGCTGTCTCGAATCCGCTGAGGCCCTGCTCATCCAGCGTGGGCAGGTCCGGAGCGACGGGCACGCGCTTGATGCTCGTAACGCCCAAGGCTCGTAGGCGGCTCGTCTTTACGTGCGGAACGGTCGAGACAAATGCACCGAAAAGAACCTCGATGTGTCCCCCGAGGATGTCATTGATGGCAGGCGATGCGCCTTTGTAGGGAACATGGACCATCTCCACTCCCGCCATTGATTTGAAGAGGGCGCCTGCCAGGTGATGTGGGCTGCCTGTTCCCGAGGAGCCATGCCGCAGTTCGTTCGGCCGCGCTTTTGCGAGCGCGATCAGCCCCTTGACATCCTTCACCGGCAGGCTTGGATGCACGACCAAAATCCCTGGCACGGTCGCTAGATGAGTGACATGGATGAAGTCGCGCCGGAAGTCATAGTTCAGTTTTCGATATAGCGATATGTTGATGACATTCGCGACAGTGGACATGAATATGGTGTATCCATCGGCCGGCGCCCTTGCCGCAAACTCGGTTCCGATATTGGCACCCCCGCCTGGTCGATTGTCCACCAGCACGGGTTGTTTCCATCGTCGGGACAGCTGTTGTCCAACGGCCCGTGCAAGCAAGTCCACGGTACCACCTGGAGGGTATGCCACGACCATACGGATTGATTTTACGGGGTAAGCACTACCCGTCTGAGCTCCCGCGTTCGCGCCGAATAGGATCGTCGGCGGGATCAAAGCCAGATATGAGAATTTCAATCCGAGTCCTCCTTGGGTCGTTGTAAATCCCACGGCTGGTGTGACCTAGCCCTAGATGGGCACGTCGATATCGAGAAGAGGCGCATGCTGCTGCGCCCCGTAGACGTCGGTATCGCCGACGGAGCCAGAGGGCACACGGCGCTCGATCGTGGCCTTGTAGGCGTACGCCGGCGGAAACTCCGTGAAGACGACTGAATCCACAGGTACGTTGTAGAGTTTTGCGATGCGCTCGGGTGAAATGGCGCCCGTCTTTCGGACCTTATCGAACGTCTCCTGGTCTTCGAACATGATGTCCAGCGTAAGCTCGTACGGGCCCGCGTTCTTGCTTTTGCACGCCTTGGCGATCTCTTTGAGCTTCGGCATCAGATGTCCTCGTATTCGATCGGGAACATTTCCAGTGGATCGTCGGGCTCGACGACGTGGCGCAGCGAAAACTCGTACACGGGTCCGCGCTCGATATCCGAGGGCGAGAAGGGAAAGGCCATGTTTCCTTCTTTGCAAAGGCGGCCCGGGAAATCGCTGTGCAACAACGTCACGCGCGTGAGCGACAGAACCGCGTTCGCGATGTCCTGCGTCTTCGCAACGACCTCCCCGAGGATGCCGATCTCGTGCGTTGTAGGGTGTTCCACGGGTTCCCACTCTCCCATGACACCGTTCCTTCCGTAAAGCCTCAGCACGAGCTGGTATTGATCGCACGGGACATCGATGGCAGCCGCCTTAATAGCTACGGCTTCGCGCAGGTTTTGCGTAAAGTCGTCGAGTTGCGAGATCAGGCCAGGATCGCGCGTGCCGGCGAACGTGATCGCGCTGTAGCCGACACTCTGCGCGCCCTCGAGCTTGATCGAGTAAGGTTTCGGCCTCCATTGCATGCCCGAGACACGGACGGCGCGATCTGTATACGCAGCGATCGTGCACGCACTGGTGTCGAGCACGCCGCCCGGCTCGGTATGGACGATCGGGCTCGCGTTCTCGTGGAGCGCCTGAACTGCAACGGAGAGAGGTGTGCAGCGCAGTTCCGGATTCAGCGGCTCGACTTCGACGTAGTCCTTGGAAACCGACGCAATCAGGCAGTCGTGCTTCTTCGGGAGCGCCGCGTTGCACGCGCACTCGAGCATCTTGCCTGCGAACCACGCCTGGGCCGGCGGGATGCCGTGGTGCATGGCTAGCGCGGCCCACGGCGCCGGGTCCGTCCCCCGCCCGGCCAGGATCACTTGGGCGCCGGCCGCGAGCGCTCGCATGTGCGGCTCCGGGCCCATCATGCCGACGACGCGCTCGGTGCGGTCGATCACCACTTCGGTGAGAGGTGCGGCCATTCCAAGCGGATGGATGCGTCCTTGACGCAGCTTCTTCTTGAGCCAGCCCTTGTCCTGTTCGGAGTGAATGATCGCGAGCTTGAAATGCAGATCATGCTCGCGCGCTATCTCGCGCAAGATATCGACACACGTTTTCAGATGTGGCGCGCCGCCGGCACCGCCGCAAGTGCCGATCATCATCGGAATCTTGTTCTCAACCGCACCACGCAGCATGAGCGACATGTCGCGCTTGATCGCGATGCGATTCGTGAACGTCTTGCCGGAGCCAAGGTAATGCGGTCCCGGATCCGAGCTGCCGCCGTCAACACCGATCATGTGCGGGTTACGCTCAAGTCCCGCCTTGAGCGAGCTGTCCGGAAACCCGTAGCCCAGTATCCCGCTCGAAGAGACCATACGTACGACTTCTGTGTCCATCATTAGCCCCCGAATCCCATTATTGTCACCATTAGCATTACGAGCACAGCAGCGGGCTAAATCCTTTGATTTCGGCTCGGCCTAAGCCAAAATGGAGTGCGTCAATCTCGCGATCTTCTAGCGCAGCTTAGATTTGCATATGGGTACCCGGCAGTGACAATGTGCGGGCGGTGTTTCTTCCTTACTCGACGCGGATCTTTGCATCCTTGATAACTCTCGCGTAGAACGCAATCTCTTCGCGTATCACCTGCGCGAATTCCTCGGGCGTACTCGCGACGATCTCGTTGCCCCCCTGCGTACCGAGGCGCTCGACCACGTCCGGCATCTTGAGCGCCTGTGCGCTCTCTTTATACAAGCGCTGGATGATCGGTCGAGGCGTTCCCGCGGGTGCTGCGATGGCCTGCCACGCGGTAACCTTGTAGTTCTTGTAACCCAATTCGATCAACGTCGGGATGTCGGGCGCCTGCGGTGCGCGCTTTTCGCCCGTCACGGCAAGCGCGCGGACCTTGCCTGCCTCCAGCCGCGGCACCGTGGTCACAATGGTGTCGAACATCATGGAAACTTGTCCGGCAATCGTGGCGGCGAGGGCGGGAGCGCTGCCTTTGAACGGGACATGCACGATATCCACCTTCGCGGCGCTCTTGAACATCTCGCCGGCGAGATGATTCGAGCCCCCAATGCCGGATGAGCCGTACTGCAGCTGCCCTGGTTTCGCCTTGGCGAGCTTTACGAGCTCGGCGACGGAGCGCGCCGGCACGGATGGATGGACGATGAGAATGTACTGGTAGAGCGTGCCTTGCGTGACTGGTGCAAAGTCCTTCGGGCTGTCGTACGGCAGCTTCTCGTACAGACTCGGGTTGATCGCCAGTGTCGCCGTCGTCGCCATGAGGAGCGTGTAGCCGTCCGGTGCCGCCTTCGCGACCTGCTCGGTGCCGATGATTCCGTTCGCGCCAGGGCGATTCACCACCACGACCTGCTGCCCCAGGGCGGCCGTGAGTTTCTGCGCGACCGTGCGCGCGAAGATGTCCCCCGCCCCGGCCGCTGCGAATGGGACGATGAACTGGATCGGCCTGTTAGGGTAAGCCTGCGCGCCCGCGAGCGCGGGTGCCACAAGCGCGGCGGCCAGCATAAGACGCGTGCTGCTCTGAATGACCATCTCTAAACCTCCTCCTTACGTTGTCGAAGCCTTCCTGCGCGTGTGGCAGCCGCTACCGCACGAGCTGGTTCCAGTTGCGAGGCAAGACGATCCTGCGGCTTGTGGGCGGGCCCTGGGTGTGATTGCTGGCATAGCATTTCGATTGGTTGCGCCCCGCGTCGCCCGCCACGACGATGCCGATCGAATCAGCCCGCTGAAAGACACGCACAAGGCGCTTTGGATCGTCGCTCGCCGCATACTCCGGCGGGAGCAGGCCTCTGGCGACGTGCTCGCGGATCTTGAAGCCGGTGAGCCCGATGTAATAGGCATACCGCTCGGCATCGTCGGCCGCGATCCAGCAGTTGTTGTACAGATGCTGCCGAATCTTGTCCTTGCTCCAGCCGTGGTCCGCGAACACCTTCGCGATGCTCGGGCTCATGACGATGAGCGGGTCGTATCTCGAGTAAGTCATGCCGACCGGCGACCAGTAGCCGCAGCTCTGACCGAGAACCTCCGCCAGAATGCGCGCGTGCTCGAGGGGATCGTCGCTGCCGGTATAGATAGGCGGGCTGACGTTCACCACGCTCTGCACCGTGACGACGTTGTCGCCGGCCGCGAAGCCGCGATCGACCGAGTAGGGGGACCAGCCTATCTCGCGGCACGCATCCTCGTTCTCCGCGAGCGCGATGAAGAAGTTCTGGCCTATGCTGCCTTTGTCGCCGGCGTGCGGCGCGAAGCGGAAACCGGCCATGTTGCGCAGGACGAGCCGCAGGAAACGCCCCACGCTCGAGTTCGCACGCCGGCCGATGCGACTCACGCTCGCGCCGCTGTTGAAATCCAGCTGCTTCGCGATCGGTCCGTTCACGGTGACGACCGGTTCCCATCCGGGCGTCGAGCCCGCGTCCTGGAGCCGAAATTCAGGCTGCGTGACCGCTTCCACGATGGCGATCAGCAACGGCATGTACTCCGGGCGGCATCCGGCCATTACGCCGGTCACGGCGATGTTCCAGATCGTCGCTTCGCGATTGTCTGGCGGGCAGACGCCTATCACCTCGTCGGGCGCGCGATCGGTATAGCGTAGGAACCGCTCGATGCGTCCGATGGTCGGCGGAACAATGGGGAGGCCATCGGTCCAACCGGCTTGGTAGTAATGATCATTCACCTCCTCGAGATCGCCGCGAAACACGATATCGCGCGGCAGGGGTTCGGCCGCATCGGCTTTGCGCTCGCCGTGACGAGTCGAAGTAAGTCCCTCCACGATCTTCGGTAGAAGCTGCTCCTCGATCTTGCGCTTGAGCTCCTCGCTGCCATCGACCATCGGCGTGCCAGGGTAATGGGCGATCTTCAAATCGCCCATGCCCAGGCCGCGCGCGACGACTTCCGCCTGCTTGAGGAAGCCGGTGGAGACGATGGAAACCGTGGGATAGCCGGCGCGTTCGACTGCTGCACTCGCCCGCAACACGGCGGGCGTGCAGGCGCCTCAAGCGCCCACCCCTGATATGACAGCGTCTACTTGGTGCTCGCGAAGGACCCGCGGCAGATCCGCGAGGACCTGCTTCTGGCTCACTCCGTGCGTGTCTCCGAACTTGTCGTACTCGATGAAGCGCACGCGCGGAAACTTCTTCTTCATCGCTTCGCGGATGGCCGGGAAGATCTCCTCGCCGCGAAACACGCGGTCCCAGACCTCGCCTATGATCTTGCCGTTGAGATCGTCCAGGCCCGGATTCAAATCGCGCTTGTCCCAGTGCGATTTGCCGAGCGGCCATACCACTTCATACGTCGGGTATTGCTCAGCCATGGTGTATGTCCTCGATGGTAGTTATGGACCACGCGGCGCCCGGGACGCTACGCGTCTCCCTGCTCCATTCTTCGGTTGGGCCGGCGTTGGGTACGGCTCGTCGATGTGTCACCTCAATAATGCGAGTTCATTCGGCCTTGATGTGCGCAGCATCGACCACTTTCTTCCAACGGGCGATCTCGCTTTCGATGTGCGCCATCGCCTGCGCCGGGCCGCCGCCCACGACCTCTCCGCCTTCGGTGATCAAGCGGTTGCGGATGTCGGGAGCCTGGGTCGCCTTTATGATGTGGGCGCTCAAGCGATTGACCACACCCGCCGGGATGTTCGCCGGTCCGAGGACGATGTAGTAGCTCGCGGCCTGGAAGCCGGGAAAACCCGACTCGGCAACCGTGGGGAGATCGGGCATGGCGGGAAGCCGCTGCTGGCTCGCCATCGCGACGGCGCGCAGTCTTCCGCTCTTCACGTGCGGAATGGTCGGTATAGGGCTCGCGAACATCAGGTCGATCTGGCCGGCGATGAGATCGTTCAGCGCCGGTCCGGTACCCTTGTATGGAATGTGCACCATATTGATGCCGGCGGTTACGCTGAGGAGCTCGGCGGCGAGATGGACGATGCTGGCAATGCCGCTCGAGCCGTAATTGAGCTTGCCCGGGTTACGTTTTGCGAATGCAACGAGTTCCTTGACCGTCTTCACCGGCACGCTCGGATGGACCGTGAGCATCATTGGGGAAGTCGCGATGAATGCGATGCCGCTGAAATCCTTCACCGGATCGAACGGCAACTTGTACAGGCTCGGATTGATGCCATGGCTGCTCGTAGCCATGACCAGCGTATAGCCGTCGGGTGCGGAGCGCGCGACAAGCTCCGTACCGATGATGGTCGAACCTCCCGGCCGATTGTCGACCACGACCGGCTGGCCCAAGGGCTCCGAAATCTTCTGCGCGATCATGCGCGAGACGAGATCGCCGCCTCCACCGGGAGCAAGCGGCACGACCAGCCGGATCGGCTTTGTCGGAAACCCCTGCGCGAACGCTGGACCGCCGAGCGCCAACGCGGCGTAAGCCAGCGTTATTACTTTACGAACAGCCATCCTCATGACTCCTCCTCCGTTCATTGTTAATGCGTTGCCGCTTTGCGCCGTTCGAGTGCGCAGCGAACGGCGTTTGTGAGCTCGCGCAGATTCTCGGCAACGTGAACGCACGCTTGGCGCAGCGCCGCGACCTTCGCTGCCTGGCTGTCCGCGACGGAGCCGACCAGTGCGGCAGCATGGCCCATCTTCTTGCCCGGCGGCGCAGCCGCGCCGACGATAAGAGCCGCCGTCGGCTTCGCGCCCGGCTGCTCGGCGTAGCGAGCAACGGCGTACTCGTCGGCGCCTCCGATTTCACCGAGGTACAGGATGGCCTCGGTTTCCGCATCGGCGTGCATGAGCTCGAGCGCTTCGGCCGCATTGGTGCCCTTCACCGGATCGCCGCCGATGCCGATCACCGTCGCCTGTCCCATGCCGGCCGTGGTGAGACGCCAGCCCGCTTCGTATGAGAGCGAGCCGCTTCTCGAGATCACTCCCAGAGGGCCGGGCGTATAGCAGAACGAAGGCATGAAACCGAGCTTCGCCTTGCCCGGCGCGATCACGCCCGGCGTGTTCGGGCCGATCAGCACGGCGCCCTTCCGCATCGCGGCCGCTCGGAGCTCTACAGCATCCTGAACGGGCAGCCCATCGCCGGGATATACGATCACCTTGCACCCGGCGTCGATAACTTCCAGCACGGCATCGAGGGCGCTGGGCGCAGGCACGTAGACGAGCGCCGCATCGGCGCCGGTGCGCGCGCAGGCAGTGCGCGCATCCTGAAACACCGGCACGCGCTCCACTTCGCGCTCGTCCTTGCCCGGTGCGATGCCTGCGACGACTTGCGTCCCGGTCGCGACTAGGTCGCGCGCCGAAAAGCGCCCGAAATTGCCGGCAATGCCGTAGATGAGGACGCGCGTCGATTGATCGATGAGGACGCTCATTGCGCCCTCACTGCGGCAGCGACCGCATCGATGGCCGATTCGAGAGTGGAGTGGTTGCAAAGACCGAACTCCCGCATGAGCTCGTCGGCGCGGTCGCGCCCGGTTCCATTCATGCGGAAGACGACCGGTTTGCGCGACTTCCTCTTCCTCATGATCTCGTTCATCGCCTTCGCGACCCGGTCGATGTGCGTGCCTCCGCCGAAAATACTGACCAAGATTGCTTTCACTCTCGGCTCCGCATCGAGGACGTCGAACGCGAGCTGATAGCCCGCAGGCGTGGGGTTCGAGCTGCAATCGAGGAAGCATGCGGGCTTGAGTCTCGCATGTGCGATCAGGTCCATGCCGGCCATCGTCATGCCGGCGCCGCCCGAGATAAGCCCGATCTCGCCGTCGAGCCCGACCATCATGAGGTTTCCTTCGAGTGCCTTGCGCACCATACGCGGCTCGCGTTTGCGCGCTTGCTCGATCTCGTCGGCGATGTCGCTCTGCCGGAACGCTGCCGCCTCGTCGCGCACGACCTTAGCGTCGAGCGCGAGAAGCCTTCCGTTCGGCAGCACGGCAAGCGGGTTGATTTCGACGGTCAGCGCGTCCGTCGCGATGACGATGAAGAGGAGCCGCCGCGCGAGCGCGACGACGCGTTCCCGCAATGCTGAGTCCTGCTCGATGTCCGAGAGCAAGGCGCGTAGGCGGTGCGCGCGAAAGTCGCCCGGCGATCCGAAGGCGTACCTGCACGGTGCCTGCTGCTCGACGTCCACTCCGCCGCTCGCGCTATAGAGCAGGACGTATCCGCCGCTTTGTCCATCGACGGTCATCGCGAGATAGAGCTCGCGCGTGTGTTCCACCCAGGGCTCGACCAGGAGCCGCTGGGGCCGCTCGCCACCAAACAGACGGCCGAAAAGGGTCTCCGCCTGGACCCGCGCCTGGTCCGCATCATCGGCGCGCAGAACACCGCCTGCCTTGCCGCGGCCGCCGGAGGAAACCTGTGCCTTGAGCGCCACGGGCCAGGAGCCTCGCCACTTCTGCACATCGTAGCTCTTCGCGATGAGGGTTCCTGTGGGAACCGGGACGCCATATACCATTAGCAGGCTCTTGCCCGCGTGTTCGGTCATCAACATCGTCTACGACTCTAGTAACTCATGAAGGCGCAGGCATGCGTCCTCCCAGATGTGCATGCAAGTCGTCGTGCTGCGCGGTGCTCGGGCCCACGCATCTCCGCGCACGCATTCTGAATCTCCTCGCACGCTTACGCGAGCCGGAACATCCTACTGCCTGCAATTGCATTCAGAAGTATAGTGCATTATATTTCCCAACGACCCAACGATATTTTGCAGCCAGGAGACTAGGCCTCATGGGATCCATCGACGAAGCCGAGCAGATGCGTGATGCGCCGGTGCAGGGGAGAATCACGGACGAAGCGATTGCCGCCGCGAAGGCGATGATCGGAATGCGGCTACGGCCCGAGGGCCCATACCTGCAGGATGTTACGGTCGACACGATCCGCAACTTCTGCAACGGTATCGGCGAGCTGAATCCGCTCTACCGCGACGCGGAATACGGCCGCAACTCACGCTACGCAAACGTCATCGCCCCGCCGATGTTCCCCATGGCGTACGGATGGCTCGGCCGCACTCGCTGGGGTTTTCCGGGTGTGCACGGCTTCTATGCCGGAAACGATTGGGAACTCTTCAGGAACCTCCGTCCCGGAGACCGCATCAGTGCCGAAGAGCGGGTCGTCGGCGTCGACATAAAAGACAGTGAGTTCTCGGGCCGGCTTGCGATCCAGTACGTCGAGGCTCATTTCCTCGACCAGCACGACAATCTGGTCGCACGCATCCTCGGCTGGTGCACGCGCCATGAACGTAGGGCCGCCAAAGAGAAAGGCAAGTACAAGGACGTGACCAGGCACGAGTACAAGGCCGAAGAGCTGAGTGCGATCGACAAGGCCGTGCTCGAGGAAGAGAAGAACGTCTGCGGCCGCAACGTCCGCTATTGGGAAGACGTGGAGGAGGGTCAGGAACTCACGCCGATCGCGCGCGGACCGCTGTCCATGATGGACACCATGGGCTTCCTCGTCGGCTGCGGTCGCGGCCACACGCATGGCATTCTGCTCAAGGGTGCGGTCCGGCATCCCGGTCACTTCTTCCGCAATCCCGAAGCGGGCGGCGGCGTCGAGTACACTGGCATCGGGCATCACCGTGAATCCGTCGCGAAGGAAGTCGGGGTGCCGGGCGTGTACGACTACGGCCCGCAGCGATCGGCCTGGGTGGCCACGCTCGTCACCAACTGGATGGGCGACTCGGGCTTTCTGAAGCGCGTCAAGACCGAGTTGCGCCGTTTCAACACCATGGGCGATACGACATGGTGCAAAGGCAAGGTCGTGCGCAAATACAAGCAGGACGGCTTTGCGCTGGTCGATATCGACGTGTGGGCTGAGAACCAGCGCGGCGAAAGGACCGTAACCAACGGCGCCGCCACGGTGATGCTGCCGTCGAAAGACGTCAAGACGAAGATGTTCCGCGACGGCTCCGGGCTCGACCTCGGCCACGCCACTTATGGTTAGACCGGCCGCGAGGCGACCGATCGGTCAGGTACTTGGCCGCACTATGGCCATCGGAAGGGGAACGAACGGCGGCATATTGCCGGCGAAGTCACGCCACCTCACGTGCAAACGCATGCACGACGATAGCACGTGGCGCGTGGCCTGATGGCTGCCGCGGATCATGCCCCGCTCGCGGGCTATACGGTGGTGGAGCACGCGCAGGGCGTCGCGGCGTCCTATGCAGGGCGCATGCTGGCCGTCATGGGTGCGACTGTCGTCAAGGTTGAGCCGCCCGGCGCAGGAAGCGCTCTGCGCCGTAGCGAACCGCTGCTCACCACCGATCCGCCGGTAAGCGCGCTCTTCCACTACCTCAACGTCGGGAAGCAATTTGCGACTTGCGATTTGGGCACGTCCAAGGACCGCTCGCTCTTCGGCCAGCTTCTCGAGCGCGCGGACTTGCTGATCGACGACACCCCGGTCGCGAAGCGCGAGAACCTCGGTCTCGATCCGGACGCGATCGCCGCCAGGTACCGCAAGCTCGTGTACCTGTCCGTGCTGCCGTTCGGCGCGATCGGCCCGCACGCACGCTATCGGGGTTACGAGCTCAATGTCATGCATGCGGGCGGTGAGGGCTACCTCATGCCGAACGGGCTGACGCTGGAAACTTTCCCGGAGCGGCCGCCGGTCAAGATCTACGGCCACTTCGCGGAGTTCATGGGCGGCACGTCGGCAGCCTGCGCGGCGCTTTCCGCGCTCCTCGTGCGCGACGAAGTCGGCGGCCAGTTCGTTGACGTCTCCGTGCAGGACGCGAACGTCTTCGTCGGCTGCTTTGCTCTACAGCGCCTCGGTGAGGGCGTGCTCGAGACGCGCCACACACGCTCGTTCAAGTATGGCGGCGTGCTTGAGTGCAGGGACGGTTACGTCGGCCTGCTCACGCTCGAGCAACGGCAGTGGGAGGGGCTGACCGAGGTCATGGGCAGGCCGAACTGGACGCTCGAGCCCGCACTCGCGGATCCGCTCGAGCGCGGCCGGCGCGGCGGAGAGATCAACGAGCACATTCGTGCCTGGGCCAAGACGCAGTCGGTGGCCGAACTGGTGGCACGCGGCCAGGCGTTGGGCGTGCCGCTCGCAAAGTACAAAGAGGCCTCGGATCTGCTCGCCTCGGAGCAACTTCGGACGCGAAAGGTGTTTCAAGCGTTGGAAGTTCCCCACGTCGGCAGCCTGCCGGCGTTCACTGCGCCGTTTCAGCTCGGGGGCGAGCCGCTTCGGATCGGACGCGCGGCCGCGGAGCCTGGCGCCGACAACGATACGGCCTGGTGCGCCTGGCCGGAAGATGAGGGTGCACAGCTCGCGCAGCGGACGCAATCCCCCCAAAGGAGCCGTCGCGTGATGAGCCGGCAAGCAACACAAGGAAAAGCGGGTCCGCTCGCCGGGGTACGCGTCGCGGATTTTACCCTCCACGCCGCTGGACCGTTCTGCGCTCACCTGCTCTCCCTGCTCGGCGCCGAATGCATCAAGATCGAGACCAGCATGCGGCCGGACATCTTCCGCAAGCCCCATCCGGTCTATGGACGCATGACGGCGGCGACATTCGATCAGGTCGCCTCGAACAAGCTTTCGGTGCAGTTGAACCTGAAGGATCCGCGCGGCGTCGCTCTCGCAAAGCGCATCGTCGCGGTAAGCGACATCGTATGCGAGAGCTTCCGGCCTGGCGTGATGGAACGCCTGGGCCTCGACTATCCTGCGCTGAGGCGGGTCAAACCGGACGTCGTCATGGTGTCGGTCTCGGCATCGGGCCAGACGGGGCCCGAGCGCGGCTACGCCGGCTACGCGCCGCTCTTCGGCGCGGCCGGTGGCCTCGGTACCCTGACAGGATACGAAGACGGGCCGCCGACCGAAATCCGGCACGTGATGGACCACAGCACCGGGCTCACCGCCGCCATGGCGACGCTTGCCGCGTACCTGCGCAGGCAGCGCACGGGGCTTGGGCAACATGTCGACGTCGCCGCGTGCGAAGTTGCCTGCGGTTTCATCGGCGATGCGCTGTTGCAGTACGCGGCGACGGGCGTTGCGCCCCGCCGCGGCGGCAACGATGCGCCAGGGATCGCGCCCCACAATGTCTACGCGTGCGAGGGCGAGGACGCTTGGGTGTCGATCGTCGTCGCAACCGACGACGAGTGGCGCGCGTTCGCGCAGGTGCTCCAGCGCGAAGACTGGCTTCAGAACCCGCGTTTCAAGTCCGCTGCGTCGCGCTGGACGCATCGCCACGAACTCGACAGAGAGATTGGCGCATGGACCCGCGGGAGAACACGTGAAGAGGTAACGCGCGTGCTTCAGGCGGCCGGTGTCGCGGCATTCCCCTCGTACACTGCGCAGGATATCGTCGACGACGCCCACATGGATGCGCGTGGGGCGATCACCAGCCTCACTGGACCCGAGGGCGAGATACGCAAGGTCGTGGGGGCGCCTTGGCGCTTCTCGCGTACGCCGGCATCGATCGATCGTTGGACGCCGAAGCTTGGGGAGCACAACGATTACGTTTTTGGCGAGCTTCTCGGGCTTGAGCGGAGCGAAATGGAAGAGCTCGTTGCTGCCAAAGTCATCTCGTGATGTCAGCTCCTCTCGCCGGTATAAGAGTCATAGCGCATGGTGACTCTGCCGCGGTCGCGTACGCCGGGAAGCTTTTCCGGGATCTGGGCGCCGAGGTCACCCCAGTGCGCGGAAGCGTTGCGCCCGACCTGTTGACCGGGAGCCAGGTTCTTCTCTGCGGCTCGACGGACGGCCCAAGCGCGCTCACGATAGACCCGGAATCGATTGCGCACCACCATCCGCATCTTGCCATCGCCGTCATTTCGCCGTTTGGCGCACGCGGCGAGGCGAGCGGGCGGCCCGCCAATGACCTTACGCTCCAGGCATTGGGCGGAATTTCTTTGCCTATCGGGTTGCCCGGAAAGCCGCCGCTCAAGCTACCAGGCAATCAGAGCGCGTACCAAGCCGGCCTCGTCGCGGCCATCGCCGTGACCGGTGCGCTGATGTCGCGGCGTGGGGCGCTGCTCGACGTTAGCGCGGCGGATGTATGGGCGTCTTTCTACAGTGGAGTCGACGTCGCGCTGACTCATTTCGGACGGTACAAGAAGACACGTTCAGGACATCGCGTCTCGGGCCAGCCGTATCCGCGCACCATTTTTCGCTGCAAAGACGGCGACTTCGCGATCCAATGCGGCGAAAGCCGCCACTGGCAGGCTTTCCTCCGGATGATCGGCCGCGAAGACCTCGCCACCCATCCTCTGTTTGCGAACCGGTTCAAGGCGAACGACGAGCGCGGTGACGAGTGCGACGCGCTGATCGAGCCCTGGTTCCTCGCACGTCCCAAGGACGAAATTCTGCGTGAGTGCCTCGAGCACAAGATTCCCGGTGCACCGGTCTATTGCATGCGCGAGGTGGTCGATCATCCGCATCTCGCGCAGCGCGCTTACTTTCCGACTTGCAATGTCTACGCAAGCTTGACGCGCGGCCGAGGAAGCGACCCGGGAGCGCCATCGCCGAGGCGCACGGACTCCGTTCGCGCCGTGGACAAGGCTCGCCCGTTGAGCGGACTGCGGGTCGTCGACTTCGGCTGGGTGTGGGCCGGCGCGGTTCCGGGCCACGTTCTCGCTGATCTCGGGGCGGAAGTGATCAAGATCGAAAGCGCGAGCCCGCTCGACTACATGCGTCAGGGACGGCCGATCGTCGGCACGCACAAGGACCCTGAACAGAACCCGATGTTCCAGAACGTCAATCGGGGCAAACTCAGCATGCGCATGAAGCTCGACCACCCGGATTCGAGGGCGGTGCTGCTGGATCTTGTGGCCGCAAGCGACGCCGTGATCGAGAACTTCTCGCCCGGCGTCATGCAGAAGTTCGGGCTCAGCTACGAGGACCTGAAGCGCGTGAAGCCGGACGTTGTGATGTGCTCGATGTCGGCGGTCGGACAGGATGGCCCGCTGCGCGGCATCCGCACGTACGCGACCATGATTGCGAGTCTTGCCGGTCTCGACAGTCTCGTCTCCTATCCCGGCGGTCGCGTGCTCGGGTCGCAGTCCTCCTATGCCGACCCGAACGCCAGCTTGCACGCGACGCTCGGAATTCTGGCGGCGCTGTGGCGGCGCAGCCGAACGGGAGAAGGTGCCTACCTCGACCTGTCGCAATGGGAGGCAGCAGTGAACGTTATGGGCGAGTACTTCTCCGAGTATCCTTGCCCTGGAGCCGCGCCGCAGACGCGCGGCACGCGTGAGGAAGAGAACGCTCCGCACGGCCACTACCCCGCGGCAGGTCACGATCGCTGGATCGCAATCTCGGTCGCCAACAATGTGCAGTGGCAGGCGCTTCGTGCGGTGCTGGAGCAGCCTGCAGCGCTGACGGGCGAAATGTTTTCGACCGGCTCCGGACGCGTTGCAAACCGCGAGGAGCTTAATCGGCTTCTGGCGTTGGGGACTGCGAAGTACGATGCCGAAACGCTTGCGTCGCGCCTGATGGCGAGCGGCGTGCCGGCGGCACCGCTGCTGGATCCATCCGGGATAGCCGCCGGCGGGCACTATCGCGCGCGGGCGCTGTTCGAGACCATCGAGCATCCGGTGCTCGGCGCGCTTCCCGTTTATCGCCTTCCCTGGCATATCGACGGCGCACCTATGTCGCTCACCCGACGCGCGCCCTTGCTGGGTGAACACAACGAGTACGTGCTGAGCGAAGTGCTGAGGTATCCGCAGGAGCGCAGGCAGGCCCTTCAGGGAGCGGGCGTGTTTTCATGAAAAAACCAGGAGGATGGATGTACCGGAGAGCGTTTGTGCTGAGCGCCCTTGCGCTCGGCGTATCGGTCGCTTCACCGTTTGCCGCCGCGCAGGGTGGAACGGATTACCCCGCGCGACCGATTCGCCTTATCGTGCCCGCAGCGCCGGGCGGAGGGACGGATTTCACGGCGCGCACCATCGCGCAGAAGCTCGCCGAAGCGATCGGCCAAACGGTCATCGTCGACAACCGGCCGGGTGCAGCGGGCAATCTGGGCGTCGAGATCGCAGCGAAATCGTCGCCAGACGGCTATACGCTCGTGATGCCGATTACGTCATTTGCGATGAATCCGCATCTCTACAAGGAGCTGCCCTTCGACACCGTCGCGGATTTCGCGCCTGTAACGCTCGCATCGATCGCGCCCCTTTATCTCGTCGTCCCGCCCTCGCTTCCAGCGAAGAGCGTAAGCGAGCTCGTGGCGCTCGCGAAGGCAAGGCCGGGACAGCTCAACTACGCGAATTCCGGCAATGGCACGAGCGCGCATCTCGCCGGTGAGCTCTTCAAGAAGACGGCCGGCATCGACCTGGTGAGCGTCCCGTACAAGGGCGGCGGGCCGGCCGTCGTCGATCTCGTCGCGGGGCGCGTCCAGATGTACTTCTCGACCATTCCCGCCGCGCTCGCGCAAGTGAAGGCGGGCAAGCTTCGCGGTCTTGCCGTAACGAGCAAGGCACGCGTAAACCTTTTGCCGGAGGTCCCGACCGTGGCAGAGTCCGGCCTGCCCGGATACGAGATCGTCGGCTGGTTCGGCATCTTTGCGCCCGCCGGCACGCCGAAACCCGTCATTGCCAAGCTCAACAAGGGGCTCAACGAGGTTCTGCATGTGCCCGACACGCAGAAGCGATTCTCATCCCAAGGACTCGTGCCCGGGGGTGGAACTCCGGACGAGCTCGGCAGATTCTTGCGCGCCGAGCTCGCCAAGTGGGGTGCTCTCATCAAACAGATCGGATTGGAGCCGCAATGAATTCCCCGGACGCTGAAGTCGCCATAGCCGGCGACAAGAGCGAAACGATTGCGCACAAGCTCGCTCGGCACGTCGCCCGCTTCCGTTACGAGGACATTCCACAGGCAACCGGCGACCGTGCGAAGCTTCTGATCCTTGATGCAGTCGGGATCGCGTACGCGTCGACGCAGTACGACTTCGCGCATCGGGTGCTGACCGGCTTGTCCGCTCTGAACGAGGGAGGGCGGTCAAGCCTGATCGGGCTCCCTGGCACACTCTCGCTGCGCGACTCCGTCGTAATGAACGGGGTGCTCGTGCATGGCCTCGATTACGACGACACGCACATCCGCGCGATCATTCACGCGACTGCGAGCGCATTTCCGTGTGCGCTGGGTGTCTCCGAGGCGCTCGATGCTCCCGGCACGTCACTTCTCGCGGCCTACGTTCTCGGAATGGAAACGGCCAGCAGGATCTCGGATGCGGCGGGTGGGAAGTTCCACGACTACGGCTTTCATCCGACGGGGCTCGCGGCGCACTTCTCATGCGCCCTACAAGCAGGCTGGCTTTACGGTCTTACGCCGCGGCAGCTCGTCATGGCGCAGGGGCTGGCCGGCAGCACGGCGGCAGGAAGCCAGGAGTTTCTGGAGGAGGGTGCCTGGAACAAGCGCGTGCACCCGGGTTGGGCAGGCGCTGCCGGCATCACCGCCGCACAGCTTGCGCGCGCCGGCTTCAAAGGACCGACCAAGCCCTACGAGGGACGCTTCGGCCTTTTCAAAAGTCATCTCGGCAAAACCGAGGAGGGGGTCCGCTACGAGGCGATTCATGAGTCATTTGGCAAGACGTGGGAGGTCCACAACGTCGCCATCAAGCCCTATCCCATCTGTCATCTGATCCACGCAGCAGCGGATTCCGCGCTCATCCTGCGCGACAAGCACGCGATCCGTCCGGACGACATCGAGGGTGTCGTTGCATACGTGCCGCAGCCCACGCTGCACATCATCGCGGAGCCCGTCGAAGCCAAAGTGCGGCCCGCCAACGAATACGACGCAAAGTTCAGCACGCAGTTCGTGCTGGCGACCTGTCTCGTGAAGGGTCAGTTCGGCCTCGCCGAGCTGCTGGACGAGACCCTGCGCGATGCGGAGATCCTGCAGCTCGCTCGGAAGGTGACCTGCGTGCCGGATGCGAACGCGCTCTACCCACAGTACTTTTCGGGCGGAGTTGAAATCCGCATGTTCGACGGTCGTACCTTCCGACACCACGAGCAGGTGAACCGAGGTGCGGGCGATCGTGCGCTCTCCGCGGATGATATCCAGCGCAAGTACTTCGAGAATGCCACGATGGCGATCAGCCAGGCGCGCGCTGAACGAGTTTGCGAAGCGGTGCTCGAGCTGGAAAAGCGCTCGGCAGCCGAATTTGCCCGGCTGCTCGCAGCCTAGCCAGGACTATTCCTTCGCGGCGAATCGCTGCTCCAGTGCACGCGCCTCGCGCAATCCGACCAGATCGTTGAGCTCGTCGAACGACAGCGCGTAGTCGGGACGCTCGACGATTTTTCCGGTCCGAAGCTGCTCGGACAGCGTTGCCAGGCCGTTCTTCATCCCCTGGATCGCACAGGCCGTGAGGAGCCGCGGGTAGATTACGGCGGCCACGCCGAGCTCCTGCAGCTGCTCGGCACTAAGCAGCGGCGTCGTGCTCCGCGCCCGAATTCCGAAGCCCATGTTGACGCAAAGCGGCTTGCTCACGCTTTGGGCAACCGTGCGGATGTCCTGCTCCGACAGAAGCGCATCGGCAAAGAGCAGATCGGCGCCCGCCTCCGCGTAAAGGTTCAACCGGCGGATCACTTCCTCGATGCCATGGGTCGCGAACGCGTCGGTACGCGACTTGAGGATGAAATCTCGATCGCGCCGCGCTTCCACGGCCGCGTGCAGCTTCTCCACCATTTCTCCCGCGCTCACGACCGACTTACCGCTCATGTGGCCGCAGCGTTTGGGCCACGTCTGATCTTCGATCATTACGCCGCAGATTCCCGCTTGCTCGAACTCGCGCACCATGTGATACACGTTGAGAGCATTGCCGTACCCTGTATCCCCGTCGGCGAGGAGCGGAATCGTGCAGCATGCTGCAAGAGCCCTGCAGGAATTCACGTTGGTCTCCAATCCCATCAGGCCCACGTCGGCTTGGCCCAGCAGTGCTTCGCTCAGGCCTGCCCCGGAGATGAAACCCGCGGGGAACCCAGCCTGTTCGACCAGCCGCGCACTGTAACCATCGAATACGCCGGGCAGCACGCAAATTTGCGGCGACTCGATAAGCGAGCGGAGCTTCGTGGTCAGGTCGTGCATGTCATCCTCCAGGTTGCGAGATTGGGCGAAGAGCGGGGAGCTGCATTGTTGGTTACCGCGGCAGCCGATGGAGCGTCAGATCTGGCGCCGCATTCGATTTTGCACATGACGGAGTGCGTGTCACGGAGACCTGAGATGCACATGGAGCGAGCGGATGATCTTCGCGCTCGGAGGCTGTTCCAGGCCAGAGGAAGCTCAAGACCGCCAAGCACGGTCCTTCTGCGCCTTGGAGACTCGATGTGGCGTACGTTGACATTCTCCTGGTAGCGCTGTGCTCCTAACTCTCGCCATTCGAACCTCATGACGATAGCAGAATGGCATTCGACTGGTCGTCCACGCGGACCGAAAAATCCGGTGGTACGAGGATGGTCGAATCAAATTCCTGAATGACCAACGGACCATGCCGCTGGTTCGCGCCGACACCCGACCGGTCGCAGATGCTGACATTTACCCATCCATGCTCGCTTCCGAAGTAGGCGCGTCGCTCCCCTATGGGGACCGCACGCCCCCTGGCAAAGCGAAGCCTCTCGGGAACCCGCAGCCTTTCCTGCACACCGCGCGCGACGAGGCGTAGGTTCACGAGCTCAACCATGCTGTCATGCGCGCGATGTCCGTAGGTGCGCTCGTGTGCGTCTTCGAACGCGGCCGAGAGCCGCGCGAGCGAGTCGCGCGTCGTCGCCCCTGCGGGCCACGGGATCGAGAGCTCCTGGAGCTGACCGTGATACCTGAGCTCGCCCATCCGCTCGAGGATGCAGCGATTTCGGCTGTAGGCTTCGCGCTCGAGAGTGGCAAGTGCCTGCCTCTCGAGGAGTCCCCAGCTCGCCTCGAGCGCGCTCACGTCGATCGCGTCGGTGAGTCCCAGCACCGTCTGCGTGAGGTGATGCTCGACCTCTGCGTAAAGGGCGCCGAACGCGGAGAAAATGCCGGCGGCGGGCGGGATGATGACGCGCCGCAGCTCGAGCTCGCGCGCGATCGCTGCCGCGAAGAGGCCCCCATTCCCGCCGAAGGCGACCAGACTGTAGTCGCGCGGATCCTTGCCGCGCTCCGTCGAAACCGACCGGATCGCGCGCGTCATGTTCGACACCGCAATACGGTAGACACCGTGGCTGAAGTCGACGAGATCCATGTCCAGCCGCTGCGCGATTCTTGCGAGTGCGGTGCGCGCACGATTGGTGTCGAGCGGTATCGCACCATCTGCGAGCCCTGGCGCCCCGAGATAACCGAGCAGGAGACAGGCGTCCGTGAGCGTGGGATCGCTACCGCCGAGGCCGTAACACGCCGGGCCTGGTGTCGCGCCTGCGCTCTGCGGGCCGACATGCAGGGCGCCGCCGCTATCTAGCCACACGATGCTTCCGCCCCCGGCGCCGATCTCCGAGATGTCGAGCGTCGGTGCGCGAAGCACGTACCCGCCGCCTTTTGCCATCCGTCCCGACCGCGAGAAATCGCCGCCGATCTCGTACTCACTCGAGTATGAGATCGCCCCATTCTCGATCAATGCCGCCTTGGCCGTCGTGCCGCCGATGTCCAGCGCAACCGCGTTCCTCTCGCCGATGGAGCGTGCAAGGTGTTGTGCAGCCACCGTGCCGGCGGCAGGTCCGGACTCGATGACATGTATGGGCCTGTCGCACGCGATTTCAGCACTCATTGCGCCGCCGCTCGACTGCATGATCATGAGCGGTGTGCGGTAACCTCGGGAGACCAGCCCTTCGGAAAGCGAGGCGACGTAGCGCCGCACGACGGGGGTGATATAAGCATTGATAACGACTGTGCTTGTGCGCTCGTATTCGCGCATCTCCCGCAACAGATCGGAAGACACGGTGGCGTAGAGCTCCGGCGCTTCCTTGCGCACGATCTCCCGGACGGCCTCTTCGTGCGCCGAATTCACGTACGAATTAAGAAGGCATACCGCGATAGAGCTAACGCCACGCGCCCGGAGATTCGCCGTCGCCTGCTTCACCGAGCCCGCGTCGAGCGGCGTCTGTACGCGCCCGTCGTGAGTCATGCGCTCAATCACTTCCTCCCGAAGATACCGGGGCACCAGCGGCTCAGGCTTCTGCCACTCGAGGTCGTAAAGGCGAGGGATACGGATGCGGCGAAGCTCGAGCACGTCGCGAAAGCCGCTAGTCGTAATGAGTCCTGTCACGGCGCCTTTGCGTTCGATGATCGCGTTGGTCGCGACGGTGGTGCCGTGCACGATTGCGCTGCAATCGGCCGACATGAGCCCCAAGCCTTCCAGCATCGGGTCGAGGATCGCGAAGATCCCGCGCTCGAAAGCGTCGGGGCGCGAGATCCCCTTGCCGACGTGAACCGTGCCGTCGGCCTCGATTACAACGACATCGGTGAAGGTGCCACCGATGTCAATACCAAGGGCGTACGGCCGCTCGAGGTGTCGGGCCATCGCTAGACCAGGATCGTATTTGATATATCATACCTCAGTAACTCCCCTCGCTTGCTACGATATGCACACATGGGCGCGCCGCTTGACCCTGTCACCGCCTCTGTAGTCGAGCACGGGCTCGGCAGCATTACCGACGAGATGGCGAACGTCGTGGTCTCGACCGCCTACTCGCCGCTCGTGCGCGATCTCTACGACTTTACCGTTGCCCTCTGCAACGTGCGCGGCGAGATGGTGGTGCAGGGCGTCGGTATGGCGATCCACCTCGGCGCGCTGCCTTCGGCTGTCGATGCGATCCTGCGCAAGCTCGGCGCGCAACTGCAACCGGGCGACTGCGCGATCATGAATGATGCCTACGAGGGCGGGATGCATCTCCCGAACGTGATCCTGCTCACGCCGTGCTATGCGGAAAGCGATCTGCTTGGGTATGCGCTGACGATGGCGCACCACACTGACGTTGGCGGTCACGTGCCGGGAAGCGTTCCAGTGAACAGCCGCGATATCTTCGGCGAGGGCTTGCGCATTCCGCCGATGCTGCTTGTGCGTAACGGCGTTCGCAACGACACACTGCTTGCGTTGATCGAGCACAACGTGCGTGTGCCGCGCGATTTTTTCGGCGATCTCGAGTCTCAGGTGAGCGCGTGCCGCACGGCCGAAAAGCGATTGCAGGCGCTTTCGCAGCGCTACGGATCACATACGATTCTTGCCGTGATGGAGGGGCTCCTGGATCGCAGTGAAAAGATGGCGCGCGCCGAGATTGCGGCGCTGCCCGACGGCGAATACAGCTTCGAGGATCACCTCGACAACGACGGTATGGATGGTCCGCCGCAGCGGCTGAGTGTAACGATTCGTATCGAGGGCGATGAGCTCACGGCCGATTTTACGGGCACGGCGGCGCAGGTCCCGACCGCGATCAACTCGCCGCTCGCGTACTCGCGCTCTGCGTTCTATCTCGCGGTGCGCTCCATCATGTCCGCAGAGCTTCCCAACACCGCGGGATTCTTTAGACCGCTCCACATGATTGCACCCGAAGGCACGATTATCAATCCGAAGTTTCCGAGTGCGGTGGGCGCGATGGGGATCAGTGGCTATCGTCTCGCCGACACGATTTTCGGCGCACTTGCGAAAGCCGCCCCGCACGCGGTGCGCGCGGCGAGCGAGGGCGGTACGACACGCTACACGTTTGCAGCGACCGTCGACGGCAAGTCAAGCATTTTCAGCGAAGCGTTGGTGGGCGCTTGGGGCGGACATGCCGCGCTCGATGGGATCGATGGTGTAGCCAACATCGCGGCCAACATGGCGAATTCACCCATCGAGATGGTCGAGAGCACCTATCCGGTGATGGTCGAGGAATATGCGTACGAGCCCAATTCCGAAGGAGCGGGTGCGCGGCGCGGCGGCCTGGGCGTGCGGCGGCGGGTACGCATTCTTGCGGAGCAGGGTGGGATACTCCAGATTCGTTCCGGGCGCGCGAAACAGGCGCCTTGGGGCACCGCCGGAGGACATCCGGGTTCGACGTGCCAAAACGTGCTGGATCCAGGTACATCGCAAGAGCGGAGGCTGAAAGGTCTCGAAACGATCCACGTGCCTGCCGGCACGGTCTATTTGCACGTGACACCCGGCGCAGGCGGGAATGGCGCGCCCGGCGAGCGCGATCCGCAGCTCGTGGCGCGCGACGTGCGCGACGGCAAAGTTTCGGTCGAGCGTGCATGCGATGTCTATCGCGTCGCAGTTTCGCCCGAAGGCGTCATCGATTATCAAGCAACGGACGCATTGAGACAGGATGGTCCGTGCTGAGCCTGGCACTGGCGGGGTCGAACGCCGAACATTCACCCAATGAAGGGAAACTTTCCTATGCAACGTATGACAGCCCAGCTCCGCGCCATGCTGAAGCGCGGCCAGTTCCTCGAGCTACCCGCGACGTATGACCCAATCACTGCGCGCTTGGCGGAGAGCGCCGGGTTCAAGACGATCTACAACGGCGGCTTCGTCACCGGCGGAAAGAGCTGCCTCAGCGAGCCGTTGCTCACGATGAGCGATCAGATCGCCACCGCCGCCGATATCGCGAAATGCGTCAAGGTCCCGCTCGTTATGGACGCAGGCGCAGCATGGGGCGAGCCGCTGCACGCGATGCGTACCATACGCGAGTGCATCTGGGCGGGAATCGCTGGCGTGCACGTCGAGGACCAGATTTTCCCGAAGCGCGCGCATTACCACGCGTACCGTGTGCACAACATTCGGCGTGGCGAGTTCATCGACAAGATCAAGTATGCTTGCAAAGCGCGCGATGAAGCTGATCGCGACTTCGTGGTCATTGCGCGCTCGGATGCGGCGCGCGTCGAAGGCATCGGGGAAGCGATCGATCGGGTGAACGCCGCCGCCGACGTCGGCGCGGATATGGGACTCGTCTTCCCGCGCACGCACGACGAGGCGGCGCTAACGCCGAGGAAAGCAAAGCTGCCGATGGTGTACGTGCAGAGCCGCGGCACGCGCGACGGTCGCCCGCTCTACAGCTACAGGCAGCTGAAGGACATGGGCTACGCGGGCTGCATCGACGCGACACTACCGATTTGTCTTGCCTACCACTTCATCGGTCAGGCCATGAAGGAGCTCAAGAAGACCGGCGATTACACCGGCCTCACGAACGAGCAGTTCATCGCCGCGCGAAAGGGAGTCGAAGACATTATCGGCCTCGAGCAGTTCTACGCGATCGAGCAGCAGACGGTCGAGAAAGGGAAGGAGAAGGCAAAATCAAGCGGCGCCGGCAGATCGATCCCACGGGCGCAGAAAGTCGGCCGCAACCGCACAGTTGCATAGAAGACCCGGCTCATGCGCTCGCTAAAGGCGAAGGTAAGGGCGCTGCTTTCCTTCGCACTCCGCTGCATGCTTACTCGATCCTTCGAGTCACTGCCCGCGTGTCGCCGAAGCTCGGTACGTACACCGAGTGTGTGCCCGGTCCCCCGGCGACAATGATGCCGATTTCTTCAGGCTTGCTCGCGATCGGCAACATCGTATTGGCATTGATCTCCCCGAGCTCACTGCGCCTCGAGTAGCACGTGCGCTCGAAGTCTTTCGCCGCCATGCGCCCTGCGCGCATTTTTGACCTTTCCCAGAGCGCGCGCTTCAGGTCAGCTTTGCTGTAGCCCTCCTTCCGGATGATTTCGGCGTGCTCGGGCGCGATCACGAGCCACGGCTCGCCGCCGATCCAGTAGTCATTGCTGGGCGGAAACGCCATCGTTTCCGCGATCACGCGGATCACGTCCTCCGCATCCTTCGCATGGGTATTCATGTTCGTGGTGCCCGCAGGGCCGATGACGGTCACTGTGCTCTCCTCCCGTGCGAAGCCGCGCTCGACGTGTAGCGGGTCCCAGGGCGATGCATCCTCGTTCTCAGCACAACAGAAGCTGTACTTTCCAGGCTGTCCCTGTGTCGCACGGTCCATTTCAGCGGGTCTCGCGCCACCGATGTTCTGCAGGATGAGGCGCATGCCGCGGCCGAGCGTCGCGTTTGCCCAAACGCCTTGCCCGAGGCAGTTCGTGCCACAAGCAACACCGAGCTTGCATGCGATCGGCCCGTTCACCACGAGCCATACCGCCGCGGGATTCGTAGTCGCCTGAATGCCTTGCAGGTTGAACTCACTCGCGCTCACTGCCTGCACTGCCGCGATCAGCACCGGCATGTATTCGGGGCGGCAGCCCGCCATCACGGCGTTGACGGCGATGTGCTCGACGGTCGCGGCGCCAAAACCCGGGGATATGGTAGCGATCAGCTCATCCGGCGCCCGGCGGATTGCACGCAGCATATTCGTCACGCGCTCAGGCGTCGGAGGCACGATTGGAAATCCGTCTGTCCAGCCGCGCTCGTCGAAAAAGCGATTGAGCTCGTCGAGGTCGTCCGGGGCTTCGGTCAGGATCGCGCGGTGTTCCGCGCGCACGTGCGTCACGCTCGGAATGCTCATTTCGCCGCTCCTATGAGCTTCACGATTTCTTCAAGGCATGCTTCTGCAATCTCGCGCACCTGCTCGCGCGTGCGCGCGCCGAACGGGTGCGGAATCACCGCGATTGCTAGATCCGGGTGTCCGAGCGCGCGCGCCTGTGCGTTGCCAAGACCGACGAACGCAGTCGAGCAGACCGTGAGACTCGCTTTCCCGCGGTTCGCGATCTCCACACTGTCGTGGACACTCCACGACGTGCAGGACCCTCAGTCACCCGAGCCGGTGATGACGAGCACGCACTTCTCGGCGAGCTCGTTCACAACGAGCTCGGGCGCGGGCATTGCAGCGCCGCGCTTAGCGCGCTTGATGACCCCCGCGACGCCGTAGCGTGCGACGAGGAGCTCGGCCAGATCATCCACCAGCGCATTGAAGTTCGGCTTCGCGTTATCGATAAAGCCGATTGTCTGGCCGGCAAGCGCCGAGACCTTGAGCCGCCCGTTCTTTGGCGCGTGATAGCTCGACGCCGTTGGGTTGTAAATCAATGCCATTTCGAAGCTTCCTTAGTCGACGCGTGCACCCGAGATCTTCACGGCCTGTCCCCATTTGGCGATCTCGGACTTCAAATATGCCGCAAACTCCTGGCGCGTGCTGCCTATTGGGACGAGCTGAAGATCGTGTATGCGCTTCTGCATTTCCGGTGCGGTGACCGCGTTGATGACCTCTCGGCTTATGCGATCGAGGATGGGCGCTGGCGTGCCGATCGGTGCGACGAGTCCCGTCCACGCCCTGACGTCATAGCCTTTGACCCCTTGTTCATCTAGCGTCGGCACGTCCGGCATGAACGGTACACGCGTGTTCGGCGATACGGCTATGGCGCGGAGCTTTCCCGCCTTAACATGCGGAAGAACCGCCGGCGTGGTCTCGGCCGTCATTGAAATGTGGCCGGCGATCACGTCGGTGAGATTGGGCACCGAACCCTTGTACGGGATGTGCCGCAACTTTATGCCCGCCATCGAGGCGAGCATCTCTTGCGCGAGATGCGAGACCGTTCCGGCGCCCGATGAGCCGTAGCTCAACTCGTCCGGCTTCTGCTTTGCAATGACGATCAACTGCTGCGCGTTTGCTGCGTGGAGGGTGGGATTGATGACGAAGATCATCGCAACCTCGGTCATGTTGCTGACGGGTGCGAAACGCGCAGCGTATCGTACGGCAACTTGCGGTAGAGATTCACATTGATCGCAAGCGCGCTCGTGCCCCCGGCGAGATACGTGTAGCCATCGGCGGCTGCCTTTGCGCCGAGCTCCGAGCCCACAACGCTGCCTGCTCCAGGACGGTTGTCGACGATGAACTGCTGTCCAAACGTGGTCGAAAGACGTTCCGCAACGGTGCGCGAGATGATGTCCGCGGCCTGACCAGGCGGAAAAGGCACGATGATGCGCACCGGGCGCGTAGGCCATTGCTGCGCAAACGCGGAGGCGGATGCAAGAAGAACTGCGAGTAATAGAAGGGTGGCCCTCATTTCTTTCCTCACCTCCTTATCCTGCTTAGCCAGTGGACGCGAGATCGCACGGGATGTCATACGTGGGCTTTCCGGCGGAAACGGCACAAATGATGCGGAGCCGCCCCGCTGCGGCCATTGCTGAGCGGGCGCATCGGTGCAGACGCGCACAGATCCCGGTTTGTGTCATTAACCCGTCGCCGAAGTATAATGCATGATATTCGAAAAGGGCTAATCACCTCATGCGTTGAGGAGGCAAAATGGTAGACACCGATACGGCAGCTGCATGGCGTGTCTCTGATCTGGAAAAGGATACGCGCTGGGAATTCGAGTTGGACGAGCGCGCACGCGGCGATCTGCTCGGAGCGCTGCGTAAGTCGGCGGCGCCGGAGAGGAACCTTCTCGACTATCGACGGGATGAATTCGATCTGGGGTCCGCCTGGCGCGTCATCGGCGAGGCGCTCGACGAGGTGAAAAGGGGATGTGGCGTCGCGCTCGTGCACGGACTGCCGCGCGAGGGTCTTGATCAGAAGCAGTTCGAGCTGTTGACCTGGGTCATCGGTTTGCATGCCGGTGTCGCGCGACCCCAGGGCAAGGCAACCCAGTACATTTCCGCCGTGAGAGACGCCGGTACGGCGTATCGCACGGGCACCGGCCGCGGTTATTCATCCAACGCCGAGCTGGACTATCACACCGACTCCTCCGACATCGTCTTTCTCAGCTGCTACAACAGAGCGGCGTCGGGTGGCATGACCATCGTGACGAGCTCCATCGCCGCCTACGATGTGATGCGAAAAGAGCATCCGGAGATGCTGGAGTGGCTGCATCATCCGGTCCACTTCAGCCGACAGGGCGAGCAGGCGCACGACGAAGGCGCATCCGTCGTGCAGCCGATCTTCGACCAAGCGGACGGCAGGCTCTTTAGCCGCTGGAACTGGAATCGCGTGACGTTGGCGCAGCAGCTCGAAGGGGTACCGCAGCTCTCCGAGACGCATTGGACTGCGCTCAGGACGTTCGATCAAATCGTGCGGGGGCCGGACTTGGCCTATTCGATGTGGTTGCAGCCCGGCGACATCCAGATTGTCAACAGCCACGTCACCCTGCATTCCCGGACCGCTTTCGTCGATTACGAGGAGACAGCATCCAAGCGCTTGCTATATCGGCTGTGGCTCGCTCCCCCCGACAGCGAGCGCTTGCCCCAGAGTTGGCGCGATCTCTACAGAGCCGTCGAACCGGGCACTGTGCGAGGCGGCATCCGCGGGCATTCCTACGATGACGTCCGCCGCGACTATGAAAAGCGGCAGGCGCGCGATCTCGGCATGAAGATGCCGCAGGAGTAACAACACGCCGACCGGCGCTCACGATGCTGAACGTCGTAGCGCCGTTCGATATTCGGAGCGGCAACGAGATCAACGGTGGCTCGCTCGACGAGCTCACGAAGGATGATTTGAGAAGAGCCCGCGACTCACGCCAGAGTCATCAGCATCTGTAACGATGGAGTAGGACGCATGGTCGAAGTATCAAGGACAATGCGCGTCCTAAGCGAGTACATCGCAGGCGCGCTACGCAAGCGGTTACCGAGTGAAGTCGAAGAACGCGGTAAGCTCCATCTCCTGGATACGCTTGCGGCGCTTGTGTCCGGGTCGAGGCTCGTGCCAGGTCAACGCGCGATCGACTATGTGAAAGGACTTGGCGGCACGAAGGAAGCGACGGTCGTTGGCACGCGCATCGTGACGAGCGCGGTGAACGCGGCCTTCGCCAACGGCATGTTTGGCCACGCCGACGAGACCGATGACTCGCATCCAGCCTCGATGACGCATCCCGGCTCCGCAATCGTGCCCGCGGCCCTCTCAATGGCCGAACGCGAGAACCGAAACGGGACGGCGCTGCTCCGCGCGGTGGTCCTGGGCTACGATGTCTGCGCGCGTCTCACCATGTCGCTCAATGCGATGGATCTCTTCCTGCGCGGCCATCATCCGCCCTGCTTCGGCGATCTTTTCGGTGCAGCGGCTGCAGCGGGCGCGCTCGCGCGACTCGATCCTCAGCGCGTGCGCTACATGCTTTCCTATACCGCTTAGCAAGCCTCCGGCATATCGTGCCTCTTCAGCGATCCTCAGCATATCGAGAAGTCGTTTGACATGAGCGGCGCGCCTGCACACAACGGTGTGCAAGCCGCGCTTCTGGTCGCGCATGGCTTCACGGGCGTCGCCGATGTGTTTTCAGGTCCACGCAATTTCTTCTTCGCGTTCTCTCCGGAGAACGGGAAGCCAGCCGAGCTCGTTCGCGGCCTCGGGAAGTCTTATGAAATCATGAATGCGTCGATCAAGAAGTGGCCCGTCGGTGCGCCGATTCTCGCGGTTCTCGACGCCATCGACACGCTCCGCAGCGAAAGCCCTTTCGAGGTATCGGAGGTCGAGCGCGTGACCGTCAAGATCGGCGACAAGGAGTCACTAGTCGTAGACAACCGCGCGATGCCCGATATCTGTATGCAGCACTGTGTCGCGGTGATGCTGCTCGACGGCAACGTGACGTTCAATGCCTCCCACGACTTCAAACGTATGCGCGATCCGCGCGTACTGAAGTTGAGGAAGCGCGTCGACCTCATTGGCAGCCCCGAATTGAACGATCCCAAGCGCCGCTGGCACGCACACGTGGAGATACGCTTGAAAGGCGGCCGGAGCCTTGCCCACTACACGTTTGCAGCGCGCGGTAGCTCCTACAATCCAATGAGCCGCGACGAGGAAAACGCGAAGGCCCTCGATCTGCTAGCGCCCGTACTAGGCGCACGGCGCGCCCAAGGCCTCATCGCGGCGGTATGGGATATCGAAAAGGCGCACAACGTACGGGAGCTGCAAAAGTTCTACCGTGTCTGATGAGGAGATGTCGATGTCGGCATTACCATTGGCGATAGCATTGACGGCATGCGTTGCATTCGCGGCCGCCTCACCCACGGCCGCGCAAAGCTACCCTACGAAACCGATTCGCATAGTCGTGCCCTATGCACCCAGCGGCGGCACAGATGTTATTGCGCGCCTGCTTGCGAAGAAGCTGAGCGAAACGTTCGGGCAGGCCGTGGTAGTCGACAATCGCAGCGGTGCCGGTGGCATTGTGGGGACTGAGCTCGTGACGCACGCACCTGCCGACGGTTATACGCTGCTCTTGACATCGAGCGCGCACACGATCGTTCCTGCCATGGGTACTCGTACGCCGTACGATCCGGTGAAGGACTTCACTCCTATCAGTCTTCTCACGGCGCAACCGTATCTGATGGTCGTTCATTCTTCCGTTGCGGCAAGCACTGTCGAGGAATTCATCGCGCTCGCTAAGTCTCGGAACGGCCAGATCAACTATGGATCGGGAGGCATCGGTACCGCCCCGCATCTCGCAGGGGAGCTTCTGCAGAGCATCGCTAGCGTGAAGCTCGTACATGTCCCCTACAAGGGCGGCGGTCCCGCGCTCGTCGGAGTCGTCACTGGCGAAGTTGAAATGCTTTTCTCGAGCCTCCCGACGACGCTCCCCCAGGCACAGGCTGGTAAAGTGAAAATCCTTGGCATTTCGAGCTTGAAGCGGAGTGCGGCGGCGCCATCGGTACCGACGCTCGCGGAAGCGGGCGTCCCGGGCTTCGAGGTCATCAACTGGTATGGCGTGCTCGCACCCGCAAAGACAACGGAGCGTGCGGTTACGAAGCTTCACGACACAATAGTACGTGTCCTACACGCGCCGGACATCGCGGCGCGGCTCGCGGCCGACGGAACAGACGTGGTTGGCGATTCGCCCGCACAGTTCCGCGAATATCTCGAAAAAGAGATCACAAAGTGGAGACAGGTCGTTCGCACAACAGGCGTGACAGCGCAGGAAACGCGCTGATAAGCACCGGGATGTCTGCACTTGATTCGGCGCTCCGCTCAGGGCTGGCCCAAGGAAGTTCAGGATCCGATCGCGCTTCCCCGCAATTACAAGCGCAAGCGAATGTCGGCACTGGGCGTTATGGGCGCTTTCCTATTCGTTCGATGAACGGCTGCGGCTTGCCGCGTGGGGTTTACTGCTTCTCAATGTGCGCCTGCAGCTCGCGCCATCCGGCGTCGACGTGCTCGCGCAGTGCGGCTACGACGTCTTTTCTATCACCCGCTTTCATCGCTTTCAGCAGACGCCGGTGTTCCGCTGTAGCGCGGCCGGGCCGGCCGGCAATGAGATTGATAAGGTCAAATGGATATTTCGCCCACAGGATTTGTGCAAAATGAAACGTTTGCGGTAACTGCGCCAGGGAATAGATCTGCCGGTGAAATCGGTAGTTGACTGCGCGTAGCGCTTTGCGGTCCCCGTGCGCCTCTGCTTGCTCAAACTCCCTTTGCAATTCGGCGAGCTCGGCATAGTCCTTCGGTGTCATGTACTTCATAGCCCCAAGTGCGAGCTTGGTTTCGAGCATGATGCGGAGCTCATTGATTTCACGGGTCGCAAGTGCATCGAACGGAGCGACGATAACACCTCGATGCGTCTCGCTCAGCACGTACCCTTCCGCCTCGAGAATCCGAAACGCTTCCCGGACGGGCGTGATGCTCAGATTCAACTCCCGCGCTATGTCGCCTTGCTTCAGACGCGCACCGCGTTCGTAGCGTCCAGAGAGAATTCCTTCGCGCAGATAGTCGGCGACGAATTCTTCCTTGGTCTTGTAGTCCATGGACGGCGATTGTAGCTGACCAGCCTGCGCGGGTACATGTCGCAAAGTGGATCGACATAGTGGGCAATTTGGCGTCCTGGTCCCACGTTGGGCTAATGCGGGGCGGCTGGCATGCACTCATCGTTATTGAGCCCGGGATCGCACGTGAATGAAGTTAGGACGATGTCCGGCGCTACTTGCGGGAAAACATCAAGATCATCGCACATGGAATACGCGTCGCACGCGCACCGGCGGATCGAATTTTCTGGCCGGGGCTACGTCCATATGCTGCATTTCATCGGTACAGGAGGAGGACGGCGGCAGATGAGTAAACGAATAATAGCCAGCGTCATTGGCATCATTCTCACCATAGGCCCGTTCGGCGTCGCTCGCGCGCAAATCTATCCCGAGCGCCCAGTACGCATGGTCGTGCCTACTTCGCCTGGTGGCAGGACTCTAGGCGTGCCAAGTTTCGCCACTGCCGGATTCGGTGAGATGGTTTTCCCAGTGAGTGAACAGTACTTTCATAGGATTGAGGTATGCTGATCCGTTTGATTCTTGTCGGAACCCTGATTGCCGTATACCAATCGGCAAGTGCGCAAGAGTTCCCCGTCAAACCCGTTCGGATATTGGTTGGAAATCCTCCCGGCGGTACTGCAGACCTGATTGCAAGGCAACTCGCAAAGCATCTCTCAGGCGTTTGGCAACAGTCCGTCATCGTGGACAATCGAGTCGGTGCTTCGGGGGTAATCGCGACAGACTTGGCTAGCAGGGCAACTCCAGATGGTTACACGCTTCTTGTAAGCGCTCCTGGTCCCCTTACGACCCAAGTAATCCTGTCTGACAAGCTTCCATACGATCCGCTTAAAGACCTGACCCCGATTACAGTGCTGGCGGTTGCGCCGAGTGTTCTGATGGTGAGCACCAAGGTGCCTGCCAAGACCATCGCAGAACAAAATTGAGTTGAAGCTCATGATGAAGGACTACGGACACATATCGCCGCTTGTGAGCGGCGATGTCGTTCCCGAGGGGATCGATCTTGTCATCGAGCGGGATAGTCCCAACGCCCTAGATCGAACCCTTAGCGACACCAGCATCGGCGCCGGCGAACTGTCGTTGAGCCGTCACCTCAGTCGGCTGGCACAGGGGGATGCGAGCTTCGTGGGGATTCCAGTATTCCCTTCGCGCAGCTTTAGGCACCGCTGTTTCTTCGTTCGCCATGACAGCAAGCTCGAAAGTCTGGAGCAGCTACAGGGTAAGCGGATTGGTTGTAACGAGTGGCCGGCGACAGGCAACAAGTGGAGTCGTGCAGCGCTGCGGCATGCCGGTGTGCGCATCGAGGATATTCGTTGGTCGGTCGGGTCGATCGATGGCGCACCCTCCAGCCGCCCTCAGGGAATTCTTCCGGCGCACGTGCAGGCGGTGACGGACAAAGCGCTGCTCTCGATGCTGCTCGCCGGCGAGTTGGATGCTTTGATGTGTCCCGTGCCGCCAAAAGGGTTCTACGTCGAAGGCAGTCCGGTCATCCGGTTGCTGCGCAATTTCCGGCAGGCGGAGATGAACTACTATCGTGACACAGGGATTTTCCCCATCTTTCACATCGTCGGGGTGCGGCGGGAAGTCTACCAGCGGGGACCCTGACATACTGCGAAGACTGTTCAACGCGCTCGAGGACTCAAAGCGGCGCTGGCAGGCGAATCGGAAGCAGCTAGCGGACCTCACTCCTTGGACGTTGGCTGAGATCGAGGACACTACGACTCTCTTCGGGGAGGATTGGTCCCCTTACGGCATCGAGCAGAACCTGAAGGTCATTCAGATGCTATGCGACGAGCAGCTTGCACAGGGGCTGGTCTCTAAACGGCAGGACGCCCGGCAGGTTTTCCCGGAGTTCGAGGCTTCGCTCGCCGACTGACCGAAGTAACACGTCCATTCCAGTTCCCGATCGGGGTCCGAGATCACAATCACACGAACTGCTGAGCTGGCCGGAAACTGCGTCCCCTTGTCGCGCCTATACAAGTGTGTATATTATATTAATCGTACGCCGTGAAATTGATTTTAAAATCAATTGGATAAGTAACTATGTTGCTGATGCTCGACAACTACGATTCCTTCACCTACAACCTGGTGCAATACCTGGGCGAGCTGGGGGAGGACGTGCGCGTGTTCC
>WHTS01000040.1:37021-47783 GCA_009377585.1 Betaproteobacteria bacterium | reverse complement strand
TCAAGTGAGCGAGAGACAACACGCGCGGCGTCGTGTTCACGGGGTTGGTTATCGCCCGCCACTTCTTCAATGGGGTGGCTATCGCCCCCTACTTCTTCACCCCGATCGCCTGCATGATGCGCGCGAGCTGAGCGTCCTCACGGGCGATCAGCTCACCGAACGCCTGCGCGCCCAGAAACGCCGGACGCACATAGAGCTTCTGCGTGCCTTGGGCGAATTCGGGACTCTCGACCGTCCGGCGGATCGCAGTCTCCAGCACGGCAACGTGGGCCGACGCAACGCCCTTGGGCACCGCGATGCCGCGCCACGCCTCCAGCGACACGTCGTATCCCAGCTCGCGCGCCGTCGGCACGTCGGGCAGCCCGGGGTCGCGGGCCGAGGTCAGCGACGCAATGGCGCGAAGTTTTCCGGCTTGCATGTGCGCTGCGACCGCGGCCGGCAGCGTGACGACGGCGTCGACGTGCCCGCCCAGCACGTTGGTGATCACCTGCGCCGCGCTGTACGGAACGTCGAGGACATCGATGTCGGCGGCACGGGCGAACGCGGCCGACGAGATATGGGTATGGCTGCCGACCCCAGAGTTGGCGATGGTGACCTTGCCGGGCTGCTTCTTCGCCTCGGCGATGAAATCCGCCAGCGTCTTCCAGCGCGGCTCGATGCGCACCACGAGCAGCGGCGACTCGACCAGCGCGCGCGCCACCGGATCGAACGCCTTGTAATCGAACGGGAGCTGCCCGGAATGATACGTCGTCGAAATGGAATTGGAGTTCCAGACCAGCGAATAGCCGTCGGGCTTCTGCGCGGCCGCATGCCGGTAACCGACTGCGCCACCGGCGCCCGGGCGATTCACGACCACGATGTTCGCGCCCGTGTGCTTGGCGATGCCTTGCGCCAGCAACCGGGCGGTGATGTCGGCCGAGGTGCCCCCGGGGAAGAGCACCGTGAGCTCGATGTTGCCGCGCTTGGGATAAGCGGGCTCCTGCGCGATCGCCGTTGCGGAGAGCACGCCGAGCGAAACCGCAATCACTGCTGCGACCCTTACCTCTCTCATACGGCCTCCTCCGAACGATGAAGCAGTCGACGCCCTTGTCACGCCCAACCCCGCCATGCATGCGTCATCATGCGAGCGGGACTTCGAAGCCGTCATTCCCGCGCAAGCGGAAATCCAGGGGAAGCTTCGCGCTCCGGCCCATCGTGCGCGAGGACGACGCGATCAATCGTTCGCCAGCACCTCCTCCACCGTCACCCGCCGTCCCTCGCGCGCCGAGCGGATGCCGGCTCGCAGCACGGCGAGCGATCGCGTCCCCGCCTCGCCGTCCATTTCGGGTCGGCCCTCGCCACGAACGGCCGCGGCGAATTCCTCCAACTCCTCCATGATCGCGTCGTTCTTCGCGCAGCCGACCGGCTCCGCCCGGTTCGTCCCGCGCTTGAGGAAGCGCAAACCCTGATGCAGATCGTAGTACGCGCTCGCCTCCTTGCCGTACACGTTCATCAGGTAATACTCGGACGCCGAGGCATAACTCGCATTGAGCGTGGAGAGCGCGCCGTTCTCGTGCTCGAGCACGAGGCTCGCCACATCGGGGTTGTCTCCGGGCAGCACGAGCTGCCCGAGCCGGCCGCTCACGGCGACGATCGGCCCGAGGAGATACTCCAGGACATCGGTATAGTGGATGCCGATCTGCAGCATGACCCCGCCCGGCATGCCGGCGGCGGTGTAGCGCCACGAGCTCGCATCGAACTGGCCCAGCCGGTCCCGGCTGATGTTGGCCTCGGCATTGACCAGGCGGCCGAATTCGCCGGCGTCGATCCGTTCGCGCACCCAGCGAAAGTGGCTTTCCTTGCGCCGCTGGTAGCCGAGCGCCAGTATCACTCCGGCCCTTCGGCAGGCAACGGTCAGCGCCCGTGCATCCGACACCGTGTTCGCGATCGGCTTGTCGAGGAAGACATGCTTGCGGGCGGCGGCGGCCGCGGCCGTGGTTTCGAGATGAACGTTGTTCGGCGTGGTGTTGACGATCGCTTCGATGGCGCCGTCTTGCAGCATGGCCTCGTAGCTCGGCGCGGGGCGGCAGCGGTACTTGCGCGCGAACGCCTCGCGCTTGTCCTGCGAGCGGGTGAAGCAGGCCACGATCTCGAGCTTGCCGGAGCGCACGATGGCATCGGCCAGTACGTCCGACCACCAGCCCATGCCGATGCAACCGACCCGCAACGGTTCCTGCGCCATCCTGCCCCCCGAGCGCTACTCCGAGCGCTACTATTTGCCGTCGAACACCAACGTCGCGCCGATCGCCTCCAGCGCGAGCCGCGCCAGAGCGTCGTCGAATTCCCAGGTGCCACCGCTCACTCCGATGCCTCCAATGCACTCCCCATCGACGATGATCGGGTAGCCGCCCTCGGTCGCGGTCCAACGTTCCGGGCCGGCCGCCAGCGCGAGCCCCAGCGCGTGCACGGTGTCGAGGTCCTGGCCCTGTGCGCCCCGGGCCGAGGTCGGCCGCCGGTTGGAGGCGGCGCAGACCGCCTTGGTGGTGGAGGAATGGACGGTATGGAAGCGGCCGCCGTCCATGCGCTCGAGCAGGATCATGTGCCCGCCGGCATCGACGATCGCAGCGGAAATGGGAACGTGCGCGGCTTCGGCCTTGGCCATGGCGGCGGCCATCATCCTGCGTGCGCCCGCAAGCGTCAGACGCTTCGCATTCTCGACGTACATGGCATGCGCTCCTTCGTAGACCGCGCCCCGAACAGTGCTGCCGCCATCATAATCCACGGCCCGGGCAGCGCAGGGCCATGACGGATAGCTGTGCCGCAAGCTGTCCGACGCAGCGCCGATGAAGGCGTCGGGCGGCCGGCGCGGCGAACAGCAAGCGTCTCCCCAACGGCGTTGCAGCGTTCTCCATACCGTGGCCGAGTCGGCAGGTTGACATGTTCGTTCGAACGAACTATAACGCCGCCATGCGTTCCGAGCTCCCGAGATCGGTCAACGAGCGGCTCCTGGAAACGGCCATCGAGCAGTTCGGCCGCAAGGGGCGCGAAGCGGCGAGCACCCGCTTGATCGCCACTGCGGCCGGCACGGCAATGTCGTCGATCACCTATCACTACGGCGGCAAGGAAGGCCTGTACCTCGCCGCCGCACGCCATATCGCCAAGGAACAGATGGAGGCGGGCTTGGCCGGCGCCCTGGAGAAGGCCGCCCTGGCGCCGGATGCCACGCCCACGCAGGCACTCGAGGGCATCTACGCCCTTGCCGAAGGCATGCTCGCGATGCTGCTCGACCCGCGCTGCGCCGCCTGGGCGCGCTTTATCGTGCGCGAGCAGATGGAGCCGACCGCGGCCTTCGAAATCCTCTACGAGGCCGTGATCGAGAAGGTCGCGGGCCGCCTGGTCGGTCTCATCGAACGTGTCGGCCAGGGGCGCTGGAGCGCGGAAGAAGCACGGCTCAAGGCGGTGACGCTGTTCGGCCAGATTCTCGTCTTTCGCGTCGCCTGCGAGACGGTCGCGCGCGTGACCGGCTGGAAGGAGATCGATTCCGAGCGCGCGGCCCGGATCGCGCTGGTCGTGCGCGCGAACTGCCGCGCCATCCTCGAAACCGATACCTCCGAGGAGGACGGATGAAGCACCGCCTGATCGTCGTGGCCATCGTGCTCGCATTGGCGCTGACCGCGGCCGTACTCACCCGCGGCTTCGGTCTGTGGGCGCGCGATGAGCCGGCCGTGCTCACGCTGTACGGCAACGTCGACATCCGCTCGGTGGACCTGGGCTTTCGCATCGGCGGACGGATCGCGCAGATGCCCGTCGAGGAGGGCGCCAGGGTGGACCAAGGCGCCGTCCTCGCGCGCCTCGATACGCAGCCGCTGAACGATGCGCTCAACGCCGCCGAGGCGCAGGTTCTGGCGGCAGCCGCGGAACTGCGCAAGCGCCGCAACGGCAACCGTCCGCAGGACATCGCGCAGTCACAGGCCGTCGTTGCCGAGCGCCGTGCTGCGCTCGCGAAGGCCGGCGAGGAGCACGAGCGCCGTGCGCAGCTGGTCAAGACCGGCGCGGTGAGCCAGGCCGTGTTCGAAACGAGCCAGGCGCAATATCTCGCCGCCCAGGCCCAGCTCGAAGCTGCGCTGCAGGCCCTCTCGCTGCAGCGCGCGGGCGCGCGGGCCGAGGACATCGACGCAGCCGCCGCGCAGCACGCGGGCGCCATCGCCCGCCGCGACAAGGCGCACACCGACCTCGCGGACGCCACGCTGCTTGCCCCGTCGGCGGGCATCATTCTCACCCGCGCGCGCGAGCCGGGCGCGATCGTGCAGCCGGGCGCGACGGTATTCACGCTCACGATCGACCGGCCGATGCGCATCCGCGCCTATATCGGCGAGCCCGATCTGGGCCGCATCTCTCCCGGGATGACGGTCGAGGTGAGAAGCGACGGCAATCCGAAGATCTATCCCGGCAGCATCGGCTTCATTTCGCCGACGGCGGAGTTCACGCCGAAGTCGGTACAGACCGAGGACCTTCGCACCGACCTGGTCTATCGCCTGCGGATCATCGTGACCGAGCCCGACGACGCGCTGCGCCAGGGGCAGCCGGTCACCATCGGCGTTCCGGATGCACGTCCCGCCGCAGGGCGTTGAAGCGCCCGCGCCCGTCGCCAGCGCACGCGCCGTGACCAAGCGCTTCGCGAAGGGCGCGCCGGCTGCCCTCGACGGCGTCGACATCGACATCGTGCCCGGGCGCATGACGGGCGTCGTCGGCCCGGATGGCGCCGGCAAGACCACGCTCATCCGCCTGCTTGCCGGCCTGCTCGATGCCGATGCGGGCGCGGTCGAGGTGCTGGGCGAGCCCGCCACCTACTGCGACCGCTCGCAGATCGGCTACATGCCGCAGCGCTTCGGTCTCTACGAGGACCTGTCCGTCATGGAGAACCTTTCGCTCTATGCGGACCTGCGCGGGCTGCCGCGCAGCGAGCGCGCGTCCACCTTCGAGCGCCTGCTCGACTTCACCGCGCTCGCTCCCTTCCACGACCGGCTGGCGGGCAAGCTCTCCGGGGGCATGAAGCAGAAGCTGGGGCTCGCCTGCGCACTGGTCAACACGCCGAAAGTCCTGCTGCTCGACGAGCCCAGCGTCGGAGTCGATCCCGTCTCCCGGCGCGAGCTCTGGACCATGGTCACCGCCCTGGTGCGCGAAGGCATCGGCGCGCTCTGGTCCACAGCGTACCTGGACGAGGCCGAGCGCTGCGATACCGTGTTCCTGCTCAGCGAAGGCAGGCTCCTCTACCGCGGCGATCCGGCCGAGCTGGCGAGCCGGGTGGCGGGTCGGACGTATCTCCTGTTCACGGACGTCGGGGCCCGGCGCTCGCTGCTCGAGCGCGCGCTCGACCGCGACGAGATCTCCGACGGCATCGTGCAGGGGGCGTCGCTGCGGCTCGTCATCAAGCCGGGAGCCTCGCCGCCAACGCCCGAGACGCTGCAGGCCGCTCCAGGCAGCCGCATGGAAGCCGTCGCCCCGCGCTTCGAGGATGCCTTCGTCGACATCCTCGGCGGCGGGCCGCCCGGAACGAGCCCGCTCGCGAGCAGCTATCGCGCGATCGCGCAAAGCACCGAGCCGGCGATCGTGGCGCAGGGCCTCACGAAGCGCTTCGGCGAGTTCACCGCCGCGCGCGACATCACGTTCTCGATCCCGCGCGGACAGATCTTCGGCCTGCTCGGACCCAACGGCGCAGGCAAGTCCACCACCTTCAAGATGCTGTGCGGACTGCTGACCCCGAGCGCGGGCACGGGGCGCGTCGCCGGCCACGACCTTCGCATCGCACGCGCCGACGCACGCCAGTCGCTCGGCTACATGGCGCAGAAGTTCTCGCTCTATGGCGATCTCAGCGTGCGCCAGAACCTCGACTTCTTCGCCGGCGCCTACGGCCTCGCGGGCGCGGCGCAGCGCCAAGCCATCGAGCGCGTGGTCGCGGTCTTCCATCTCGAGGACCAGCTTCGCACGAACAGCGGGATGCTGCCGCTCGGCCTGAAGCAGCGCCTCGCGCTCGCCTGCGCGGTGATGCACCAGCCGCCGGTGCTCTTCCTCGACGAACCGACCTCGGGCGTCGATCCCATCATGCGGCGCGAGTTCTGGACGCACATCAACGGGCTGGTCGAGCGCGGCGTCACGGTGCTGGTCACGACGCACTTCATGGACGAGGCGGAATATTGCGACCGCATCGCGCTCATCTACCGCTCGGCGCAGGTGGCGCTCGGGACGCCCGACGAGCTCAAAGCCCAGGTCGCACGCCAGACCGGGGTCGAAGATCCGACGCTCGAAGACGCCTTCGTCGCGCTGGTCGGGCAGTTCGACGAGGCGGCCGAATGAGCCGCGCTCTCGCGCCTCGCCGCCTGCGCGCGCTGCTGGTAAAGGAGACGCTGCAGATCGTGCGCGATCCTTCGACCTTCCTGATCGCGCTGGTGCTGCCCGTCATCCTGCTGTTCCTGTTCGGCTACGGCGTGTCGCTCGACACCAGCCGCACGCGCATCGGGCTCGCCCTGCAGGACGGCAGTGCGCCGGCGCGCAGCCTCGCCACCGCGTTCGAACGCTCGCACTGGTTCGAGGTGACGGGACGGCGCGACGTGGCGGGCCTGAAGGGCGAGCTCATCGGCGGGCGCATCCGCGCCATCATCGTGATCCCGGCCGAGTTCGGCCGGCAGCTCGCAGGCGGCGAAAGCGCGCCGATTCAGGTCATCACCGACGGATCGCTGCCCAACACGGCGGCGTTCGTGGCGGCCTATGCAGAGGGGGTGCGCGCCAACTGGGCGGCCGGGCTCGCCGCCGAGCACGGCGTGCAGGCAGGCCCGCGGCTCGCGCTGGCGCAGCGCTTCTGGTTCAACCCCGAGCTCGCGAGCCGATATTTCCTGCTGCCGGGCGCGATCGCCATCGTCATGACCATGATCGGCACGCTGCTCACCGCGCTCGTGGTTGCGCGTGAATGGGAGCGTGGCACGCTGGAAGCGATGATGGCCACCCCGGTCGCCTTGGCCGAGTTCCTCGCCGCCAAGGTCATTCCCTATTTCGTGCTCGCGCTCGGCTCGATGACGTTGTGCACGCTCATCGCGGTGTTCGCGTTCGGCGTTCCTTTCCGCGGCTCGCCGCTCGCGTTGGCTGCGATCGCCTCGGCATTCCTGATTCCGGCCCTGGGGCAGGGCCTGCTCATCTCGGCCGTGACGAAGAACCAGTTCGTCGCGAGCCAGGTCGCGCTGCTGAGCGCATTTCTGCCCGCGATGATGCTGTCCGGCTTCCTGTTCGAGATCGATTCGATGCCGCGAATCATCCAGCTCATCACGTACGCCGTCCCTGCGCGATACCTGATTCCGCCGCTGCAGACGGTGTTCGTCGCCGGCGATCTGTGGGACCTTTTCCTGCGCAACATCGCCATCCTGCTGGGCTTCGGCGCGCTCTTCTTCGCCCTCGCCGCCCGCGCCACGCACCGGAGGGTGGCCTGATGTGGCGGCGCCTGCGCGCGATGGTCGTGAAGGAGCTGTGGGCCGCGGTGCGCGATCCGCGCGCGCGCCTGATCCTGGTCGGGCCGCCGCTCATTCAGCTCTTCGTGCTCGGCTTCGCCACGACGCTCGAAGTGAAAAACGTCGACATCGGCGTCTACGACCGCGACGGCGGCGCATGGAGCCACGAATATGTCCAGCGCCTCGCCGGCAGCACCGTGGTGCGCCGCCTGGTGCGCATCGATTCGCGCGCGGCGCTGCGAGCGGCCATCGACGATCAGAAGGTCATCGCGGTGGTCGCGTTCGATGCGCGCTTCAGCGCAGATGCCGCCGCAGGCCGCCCCGCCGTCATCCAGGCCATCTTCGACGGCCGCCGCTCCAATGCCGCGCAGATCGTGTCGAGCTACCTCGAGCGCATCGCGGCGGAAATGAGCGTGCAGCTGGCGCCGGCGCGTACGCCGCCACGCGCCGAGCTCGTGGTCACGAACTGGTTCAACCCCAATCTCGACTACCTGTGGTTCACGATGCCGGGGCTGGTGGTGATCATCACCACGGTGCTCGGGCTGGGGCTCACCGCGCAGTCGGTGGCGCGCGAGCGCGAGCTGGGGACGTTCGATCAGGTCATGGTGTCGCCGCTTCGCGGGCACGAGATCCTGATCGGCAAGATGGTGCCACCTGTCCTGGTCGGCGTCTTCAACGCCACCCTGTACACGCTGCTCATCCACTATGTCTTCGGCGTGCCGCTGACGGGGTCGGTGCCTGTCTTCTACCTGGCGCTGGTCGCCTACCTGGCTGCGCTGGTCGGGGTCGGCATGCTGGTGTCGTCGCTGTCGCAGACGCAGCAGCAGGCGTTTCTCGGCATGTTCCTGGTCGCCGTGCCCGCGACACTGCTCTCCGGCTACGCGAGCCCGGTCGACAACATGCCGGGCTGGCTGCAGACGATCGCATTGGCCAATCCGGCACGCCATTTTCTGGTCGTGAGCGAAGGCGTGTTCCTCAAGGCGATGCCGGCCGCAGAGATCCTCGCCAACACATGGCCGCTGGCGCTGATCGCCCTGGTCACGTTGACGGCCGCCGCCCTGCTCTTTCGGGCGCGCATGGAGTGAAGCCCATGATCCTGCTGCGCCGATTGCCTGCGCTTCTCACACTGACTCTGTGCGCCTGCGTCGCGGGCCCGGATTACGTCAAGCCGGCCGACCCGGTCGCGACCGGCGCCTGGCTCACGTCCGCGCCAGCCGGCGACGTGGACATCGCATGGTGGCGCCGGTTCGATGATCCGTTGCTGGCCGAACTGGTGCAGGCGGCTGCGAAGCGCAATCTCGACGTGCGTGAAGCGGCGGCGAGACTGCTCGAGGCGCGCGCCAATCGCGACGCGATCGCCGGGGGCGCGCGCCCGCAGGTCGACGCGACCGCAGCCGCCTCGCGCAACCAGCTGAGCGAGAACGGCCAGCTGCCGCTGGGCCGGATCCCGGCGCTGGAGCGCCGCTTCACTTTGTTCGATGCCGGCTTCGATGCAAGCTGGGAGATCGATTTCTGGGGTCGCAATGTGCGCGCGATCGAAGCAGCCGATGCGCGCATCGGCGCCGCCGAATCGATGCGCAGCGCCGCGCTCATGCAGGTCATCGCCGAGCTGGTGCGCAGCTACGTCGATCTACGGGCTGCCCAGGCGCGATTGCGCAGCACGCGCGCCGACGCGCAGGCGCGTGAGGCGGTCGCCCGGCTCGTCGGCGAGCGCCACCGCTTCGGGGAGGCCGCGCGCTTCGATGCGCTGCGCGCCGACGCGCAGGCGAAGAGCGTGCGCGCGGCGATCGCCGGGATCGAGGCACAGGCGCATGCCGCGGCTTATCGCATCGCGCTGCTTACCGGGCAGCCGCCCGAGGCGCTTTCGCGCCGTCTGCTCTACGACGCTGCGCTGCCCGCGGCGCCGGAAGCGGTCTCGGCCGGCCTGCGCTCCGAGCTCCTGCGCCGCCGCCCGGACATCCGCCGGGCCGAACGCGAGCTGGCAGCGGCGACTGCGGACGTCGGGACGGCGACGGCGGATCTCTTTCCGCGCGTAGCGCTGCTCGGCTCGATCGGGCAGCAGGCGCGCACCGGCGGGGATCTCGTGGACACCGGCAGCACGCGCTTTTCGTTCGGCCCGAGCCTGTATTGGCCGTTGTTCGATGGCGGGCGTATTCGCGCCCGCATTCGCGCGGCCGACGCGCAGGCGGAAGCGGCCGCGCTACGCTACGAGCGTGCGGTGCTCGGCGCGCTCAACGACAGCGAGACGGCGCTCAACCAGCTCGATTCCGAGCGACGGACGCGGGAAGACACGGAGGCGGCGCGGCGGCAGTCGGCCGATGCCCTGGACCTCGCGCGGCAACGCTACCAGGCCGGCGAGGACGACCTCATCGCGCTGCTGCAGGCGCAATCCGCGTACAGCGCCGCCGAGCGCGCCAGCGTCGATGCGCGAGCGAACGAGCTGCAGGCGCTGGTTGCGCTATACAAGGCGCTTGGTGGCGGCTGGGAGCGCTTCGAGCCGCACCTGCCCTGATCGGCGCCGGCATTACAGTTCGCCCACGAACGCCTCGATCAGTGCATTGAACCGCTGCGGCTCGTCGACGAAGAGCGCGTGACCGGCTTGCTCGAAGACTTCGATGCGCGTGCCTGGCCGGTTGCGCCGGAGATTTTCCGCCTGCGCGGCGAACTGGGGCGTCACCACGTAAAGCAGCGGCTTGCGGAAGGCCCAGGCGACATCGCGCCAGTATTCGCGCGGCTTCGGGTACGAAAGCAGATCGATGCTCGCCTGCAACGGCAGCCGCAAGGCGCCCTCGATCAGGCTGCGAATCTCTTCGGGCGGGCGTGGGCTTCGGAAGATCGCGTGCGCGAACGAGTCCACTGCCTTGGCGCGATCGCCCTTCAGCGCCGCAGTGAAGTTGCCCGCGGCGGGCGGCGGCTGTTCGCCGACCGAGCTGTCGACCAGTACGAGCCCCGCTACGCGATCATCGCCGTGCGCCTGCACGTAGTGCAGGCATTCGAGCGCACCCAGCGACCAGCCGATCAGCACGACTTTCGGATAGCGGGCGACGAACTCCGCGATGTCGCGCGTGCGCCGCTCGAGCGTGTAGCCGTCCGCCGGGATCTCGGAGCGCCCCTGGCCCCGGGGATCGAGCGCGGCGCTCCGATAGCGCGTCCCGAGCGCCAGCAACTGGGCGCCCCAGATCGAAGCCGGCATCGACCATCCGGGAACGAAGGCGAGCACCGGTGCGTCGCCCGGAACGCCCTGCGGCGAGACTTCCAGCACGTGCAGGCGCACGCCGTCGGAGGCG